>NZ_JBBMEU010000001.1:0-114839 GCF_040096415.1 Megasphaera intestinihominis | reverse complement strand
ACCCCGATCAGATTTGAACTGACGATCTTCGCCGTGACAGGGCGACATGTTAAACCGCTACACCACGGGGCCGTTTCACCATTGTATCAGCACGGAGTGCCTCAACGAAAACTATTCTACCATGACACGGCATTTTTGGCAAGTCTTTTTTTATCTTTTTTTCCAATAATTCCGAAAATCCCTCTATGTTATCGGCTACATTTGATGTATAATATAGCCGGTATGCTTTGTTTACACCGTTTTTACAAAGAGATTAAGAGAGGATAGAACAAACAACATGGTTCATGCAACGAAGGCAATCAGCAAATGTCGTCATCGGCTCCTGCCGCTGCTTATCATCTTCGCCGTAGTCTACGGCTTCTGCTTTGAATGGCAGTTTCTCGTCTCCCTGGGCATGGGTCCCGACAATATCGAAGACATGACGTTCGGCCTGCTGCCCGGCGTCGGTGCTGTCGTCCTGTCCCTGGCCCTGTACTGGAAGCACTTGTCACCAGGCGCCATCATCCCGCCGGCCCTCATCGGCCTGGGCTGGATCATTACGGGCCCTTACTTGAGTTACATTTCCCTGATCAATACGAATACGATTTACTTGAACAATATATATGATATATATGTAGGACTATACTTTTTTGCTATCTTTTTCTGCCTGAACATGATTGTCCGGCAGTATCTCCCCCACAAAATCGGGGCCGTCTTCATGACCCTCGTCCAGTTCGCAGCGTTCTTCATCATTTTGCTGCAGTGGGTCTACTATTTCCTCTACAATTCGTCGATCACCACGTCCGGCGCCCTGCTCATCTTCCAGACGGGACCGGCAGAAACGCTGGAATACTTCCACTCCCTGGGCCTGTTCAAGGTAGCCGCCATCGCCGTCGCCCTGGCCCTGATTCTGGGAGCCCTGTTCCTCTTGAACTATCGCCAGAACATCCTGCCCCGGACACACGTCTACCGCAAGATCATCCCCCTGGCTTCGCTGCTGCTCATCATCGCCCCGTCTGTCGGCGCCTTGAGCGAAGAAATCTTCCCGGAAGCCTTCCCGATCCGGACCTTCATCGACACGCACGACTACATGCAGCGCTCGGCTTTATATGCCGAAAACCACGACGAAAAATACAATGCCCTCCAGGCCGTCCAGCTCCATCCGGCCGACTATCCCAACACGGTCATCGTCGTCATCGGCGAATCGGAAACGCGGACGCTGATGAATGCCTACAATCCGGACCACGTGCCCAATACACCGTGGCTGACGGCGATGAAATCGAATCCGGACTTCACGCTGTTCACCAACGCCTACAGCTGCGTCTGGTACACGGTCCCCGTCCTGGAACACGCCCTGACGGAATCGAATTTCTACAACGATAAGCCTTTCAACGAATCCATTTCCATCATCGACATGGCCAAGAAGGCCGGCTATAAGACCTACTGGTTCAGCAACCAGGGCTCCGTCGGCGTCGCCGATACACCGATTACGCTGGTTGCCAACACGGCCGACGTCTCCGAATGGGTCGACCGGGACCTGAAAGAATCGACCCTGGACGGCGCGCTCCTGCAGTTCCTCAAACGCGTCGATCCGAAGGAAAAGAACTTCGTCGTCCTCCACGTCATGGGCAGCCACATCGAATACCGCAACCGCTACCCGAAAGAGTTCCAGAAATTCAACGACGGCAAGATTAACCAGGAAGCCGACTTCGACAACACCGTCCTCTATACGGACTGGGTCCTGTCGCAGATTTACGACTACGCCCGGGATAACCTCAACCTCGACGCCATGATCTACTTCTCCGATCACGGCAGCGATCCCGACGTCGCCCGCCAGCCAGACAGTGCCAGCTTCAAAGTCCTGCGCATCCCCATGTTCTGCTACTTGTCTGAAGGCTACCAGAAGCGCAATCCCGACGTCGTCAAAGCCATCAAGGCCAATAAGGACAAGTATTTCACCAACGACCTGGAATACGAATTCATCTGCGGCGTCCTCAACATGGAATCGCCGAACTACGACCCGACCATGTCCATCGCCTCGTCCAAATGGAGCATGGAACGGAAAGACCTGAAGACCCGCTTCGGCAAGACCAGCCTCATGGAAGACACGGAATACTAGTAGGGGCCGGCCTGTTAAGGCGGCCCGCAGTTCGCAGGCCGCAAAGGGCGTCCCGCTTGCGGGAATCCCCTGAACCGCTTTCACAGGCCGCTGTCGTACGAAGGTTTCTGCCATCATGCATGATTCCTTTCTCTTTAATGTTTGATGTATGATGTTTGAAGCGATAGCTTTAAATTTAAAGCCATCTGCTAACAACTAACTGCTAGCCGCTAACCACTTTAAAGGGCTTGTCGTCGTGCGACAAGCCCTTTAGTCAAACCTCCCTCATAATGGTATAATAGACATATACCATTATGAGGGAGGTTTTTTTATGGAACATGCTTGTGTCGCAGCGGGGTTATTTCCCCATCCGCCGATTATGCTGCCGGAAATCGGCGGCGATGAACTGCGAAAGATAGACGCCACGGTCCGGGCCGTACAGGCGGCTGCCCGCTTGATCATCAGCCAGAAACCGGAAACATTGGTCATCATGTCGCCTCATAACTACGTCTTCCCCGACGGGGCAACGCTCGTGGAAACGCCCCGCCTCTACGGCAACCTCGACGCTTTCGGCTATCCGGAGCTGGCCATGGATGTCCGCACCGATATGGACCTGGCCGAAGAAATCTTTGAAACAGCCACGCCCAAGACCGACGTATACCGACTCGATGCCGCCTGGAGCGACCGCTTCGGCCATCCCCTCTACGTCGACCAGGGCACTTTCGTCCCCTTATATTACCTTCGCCAGGCCGGCTTCACGGGCCAGGTCGTCCTCATGGCGCCGCGCTTCGACGACTATGACAGCATGAGCCTCTTAGGCGATCTCGTCGTCCAGGCCGCTGCCCGACTGGGCCGGCGCATCGCCATCATCGCATCGGGCGACTTGTCGCACCGTCTCCTGCCCGGTTCGCCGAACGGCTACACGCCGAAAGGGGCCATCTTCGACAAGACCGTCATGGAGGCCCTGCAAAAACAGGACCCGGCCATCTTAAAGACTATGAGCCGCAGCCTCATCGACGAAGCCGGCATGTGCGGCCTGCCGTCGGTGTATTTCCTCTTCGGCGCCCTGCGCCATTTCCGCCCGGTCATGCCGATTTATTCCTATGAAGGGCCCTTCGGCGTCGGCTATGGCGTCGCCCTGTACCTGCCGGAAGGCCAGGAAAAACGGGCTGAAAAACCGGCTGTCGCCGACATCCGCGTCCGCCTGGCCCGGGAAAGCATCTCGTACTACCTGACGTACCATGCCTTCATGAACGTACCCAAATACCTGCCTGAAGACCTGCAGGACAAGGCCGGCGCCTTCGTGTCCCTCCACAAGGGAAGCCGCCTGCGCGGCTGCATCGGCACCTTCCTGCCCATGCAGATGAATATTGCCAGTGAAATCATCCACAACGCCGTATCGGCTGCGACGCGGGACCCGCGCTTCTACCCGGTCAGCCTGGACGAACTGAAAGACATCGATATTTCCGTCGACGTCCTGGGCCAGCCCGAAGCCGTAGCTTCACCAGCCGACCTGGATTCCAAGAAGTACGGCGTCATCGTCATGAGCCATGCCCAGACGGGCCTCTTACTGCCCGACCTGGAAGGCGTCGACACGGTCCAGCAGCAAATCGCCATTGCCAAGGAAAAAGCCGGCATCCCGCCTCAGGTCCAGCCTGACCTCTACCGCTTCACCGTCACGCGCTATAAGTAGGTGAGACCATGGAAGCCGCTTATTATGAAATCGACCCGTCCGGCCAGGCGCGCTGCCGTCTCTGTCCCCATCACTGCCACATCGCCCAGGGCCATCGCGGCCGCTGCCAGACCCGCTATTACGATGGCAGGAACCTCCAGGCCCTGAACTACGGCCAATGCACGGCCATCGCCCTGGACCCTATCGAAAAGAAGCCCCTCTATCGCTTCCATCCCGGTTCTGCCATCTTGTCCCTGGGTTCGTGGGGCTGCAATTTCACCTGCCCCTTCTGTCAGAACTGGCAGATTTCCCAGCAGGAAGCGCCCTTTCGGGAACTGACACCGGAGCAGGCCCTGGCCCTGGCCCGGCATTATAGGGCCGACGGCAGCATCGGTCTGGCCTACACCTACAACGAACCGACCTTGAGCTATGAATTCATCATCCAGACGGCCCGCCTCGTCCACAAAGCCGGCCTGGTAAACGTCATGGTCAGCAATGGCTATATCGAAAAAGAACCACTCCAGGCCCTGCTTCCCTATATCGACGCCTGGAACATCGACCTCAAGGGATTTTCCCAGGACTTCTACCAGTCCCTCTGCGGAGCATCTCTCCAGCCTGTGCTGGACACGATCGAAGCGGCCGCTGCCGTAAGCCATGTCGAAGTGACGACGCTGGTCATTCCCGGCGAAAACGATGACCCGGCCCAGATGGACGCCGAAGCCCGCTGGCTGGCATCCATTTTACCGGACATCCCCCTGCATCTGACCCGCTATTTCCCGCAGTACCACTGGTCTGCCCCGGTGACACCTGTAGAAACGCTGAAGAAGCTGCAGGCCGCGGCCATTCCTTATCTTCACTACGTCTATCTAGGCAATGTCTAGCTGATGCTATCCCTTGTACGTTAAACGATTATCGTAAAGTTTAAACTTGCGCACTGTTTTGAACATGATATAATAAGTTACAGTTTATTTTTAATTTTTAAAAAGAAGTGGTGGTAAAGAATGTCATTAAAGGAATTTACTTTTAATATTGGTGAAACTACGCAGACTGTCAAGCTCCCGGAAGAACACATTGTCGGGGTCATGGAAGGGAAACACGTCCCTGCCGTCGACGTCAAACAGGCGACGATCGACTGCATGCGTCATCCTATCGGCAGCGCCCCGTTGCAGGAAAAAGTCCAGAAAGGCGATAAGGTCTGCCTCGTCGTCGCCGACGTCACCCGCACGTGGAACCATTCCAATCAATTCCTTATCTATATCATCGACGAACTGAACCTGGCCGGCATCCCCGATGACGACATCTACATCGTCTTTGCCCAGGGCTCGCACCGCGCCCAGACGCCGGAAGAAGACGTCCTCGTCTGCGGCGAAGAAGTCGTCCGCCGCATCAAGACCTATCAGCACGACTGCATGGATCCGACTCTCGTCGACTTCGGTACGACCAAGCTCGGCACACCATTGAAACTCAATAAACACGTCGTCGACGCCGACAAAGTTATCATCGTCGACGGCATTACGACCCATCTCTTTGCCGGTTACGGCGGCGGCCGCAAGCTCATCCTGCCGGGCGTCTCCGGTTTTGAAACGATCCAGCGCAACCATTGCCACGCTTTAGCTGACGAATTCGGCCACGGCATCAATCCCAAGACGCGGGCCCTCAAGATCGACGGCAACCCGCTCAACGATGACATGGTCGAAGCCTGCAGCAAGATCAATCCGTGCTTCCTCGTCCATTCCGTCATCAACGGCGACGGTGAAATTTGCCGCATGGTCGGCGGCGACTGGTACGAAGCATGGCGGGCCGGCACGGAAGCCGTCCTCGACATCCAGCGCGTCCCGATGAAAGAAAAATCGGACGTCGTCATCGCCTGCGCCGGCGGTTATCCCAGCGACGTCAGCCTCTACCAGGGCTGCAAATGCTACGATCCGGCTGAAATGGCTGTCAAAGACGGCGGCATCATCATCGCCATCATGGAAGCCCGGGACATCAAAGAACCGGCCATCTACATGGACAGCTTCAAATACGACACGATGGAAGACATGGAAAAAGCCCTGCGGGCACACTTCACTATCCCCTTCTTCGTCGCCTTCAACCTCTTCTGCCTGACTCATAAGGACACGGTCATCCTGGTCACACTGCCGCGTAACTTCAACGACATCCGCCGCACTGGCCAGATTCCGGTCGAAACCGTCCAGGAAGCATGGGACCTGGCACAGCAGAAACTGAAAGAACAGGGCAAAGACAAGGACTACGCCATCAACATCATGCCCCATGCCACCAAAATCATGCCGATTTTACAGGACAAATAACCTCATTATTGGTCCCGTAGGGGACGTCCTTTGGGCGTCCCGCCTAATTCCATAACCCGTAGGGGGCGCACGAAGGCTTTTACCATCATGAAAGGCCCCTTTCTCCTGAAAGTTTGTAGTACAGAGTTTGTAGAAGAGGGCTTTAAATTTAAAAGCCTTCACTAAAAACTACAAACTTAATACTCAAAAAGGCGCTGTCTTTATGCGACAGCGCCTTTTGATGTCCTATCCCAAGTCTCTCCTCATAGGAGAGCTGTCAGCGCAGCTGACTGCGAGATTGCTTTTTGAATCACCGTGCAGGTTAGGGGATTTTCACAAGCGGGTTCGAAAATGCAACCTCTCCGGCCTTTCAGGCCACCTCCCCTATCAGGGGAGGCCTGCGGACTGCGACCTGCGACCTGCGGACCGCGCCCCCCATTATTCCCAAAGGCTATACGCATCTATTATTTAATGCGCAAATAACATAATATATTTTCGTATACCTCATGACAAGCGTAAAATCCTATGCTATAATATAGCCAAGAGATGCGAAAGGAATCGCAAGTAAGTTGCTTCCTTTGTAAGCGCATTAGAAAGGGGGGAGTCCAGTGGAAATAGAGAAAGTAGAACATGCCGCCGGCGGTAAGGGGTACATCTTGAAGAGAAAACTTCTGAGCGCCACCGAGCTGAAAGACAAGGTAGGTATGTTCGCCGAAATCACATTGAAACCTGGATGTTCCTTAGGCTATCACGTTCACAGTGACAACGCAGAAGCATATTACATCCTTTCCGGAGAGGGAGAATATGACGACAACGGAGAAATCCGGACCGTTAAACCAGGAGACGTTACTTACACATCAGATGGTAAGGGTCACAGCTTGGAAAACAAAAGTCAGAACGATTTAGTTTTCATTGCGTTGATCATTAACAACTAAATAATGTCCATAGGATCAGCAAGCGTTCGTCGATGAACATTACGAATTAACTTATCTTGATTGAAGTGCTTCGAACTTTTCGAATGGGTGTGATGTTTTTCAAATAGGTTAGTCTAGTAAATCCAAGCGCAACGAACGATTATTGTTTCAACATTTTTGTACGAGGTTAAAGTAACCAGAACCAAAAACGAGATGAATATGAATCCTATAACGTAGAGGACCGGTAGACATATGTCGCGTGTGTATCGGTCCTTTTACGTGTTTTTTTTACCTGACTTGTCCCTTCTCCATTGACAGAAACCGTCCCCTCTTCTATAATATACTAAAATGGTATTCTATAGAATTCGTTTAGATTTATCAAAGGGGGAGACAATTATGTCCAACGAATCTCAAGACCGGGTCCAAGAACAAGCCCGGGAAGCCATCCGCGGCAGCCAGGGCCAGCATCGCGGCCGTCAATTCGCCTTGTGGATGGGCGCCTTGATCATCGGCGCCATCTTAGGCTGGCTCGGCATTCCGGCACTGAACCAATTATTTGATTTCATTGCAACAGTTTTCACGCGCTTATTCCAGTTCATTGCCGTACCGACTATCGCCTTAGCCGTCATTACTACTTTATCGGCGCTGGGAGCCAAAAAAGAAACGGGCCGCATCTTCGCCCATGCCGTCACGTACACGCTCTTGACGACCATCTGTGCCGCCGCCATCGGCCTGGCACTCTACCTCTGGATTGCCCCGGGCAACCTGCCGGTAGACCTCATCAATTCCGGCGTTTCCAATGTCCCGCAGAAATTGGAAAAAGTCACCTATTACGACCACTTCCTGTCGGTCATCCCGAATAACATGCTCCAGCCGTTCTTGTCGGGCAACGTCCTCTCGGTCATGCTCATCGCTGCTGCTGTCGGCCTGGCCCTGGCCTTCATGCCTAAGACAGAAAACCGCGCCGTCCTCCTGAAAGGCCTCCTGGGCTTACAGGAAGTCCTGTTCACCCTCATCCGTGCCCTGCTCTGGATTTTGCCTGTCGGCATCCTGGCTTTCTCGGCACAGCTGTCGGCTCAGATTGAAGCCGGGGTCATCGTCGGTGCCCTGGGTAAATATACTCTGGTCATCCTCGGCGGCAACCTCATCCAGTTCTTCATCGTCCTGCCGATTTTCCTGGTCCTCCGCGGCCTCAATCCGATTTACGTCTTCCGCAAGATGGCTCCGGCCATTGCCGTCGCCCTGTTCACCAAGAGCTCGGCCGGTACCCTGCCGGTCACCCTGGCTTCGGCTGAACAGCGCCTCAACGTCCATCCCCAGGTATCGCGCTTCGTCCTGCCGATCTGCACGACCATCAACATGAACGGCTGTGCCGCCTTCATCCTGGTCACATCCCTGTTCCTCATGCAGAACGGCGGCTTCGACCTCTCCATGGGCACCATGATTGCCTGGCTCTTCGTCGCCGTCCTGGCTGCCATCGGCAACGCCGGCGTCCCCATGGGCTGCTACTTCCTGACTTTGTCGCTCATGTCCGGCATCGGTGCGCCTATCGGCATCATGGGTATCATCCTGCCGATCTACACCATCATCGACATGATCGAAACAGCCGAAAACGTCTGGTCCGACTCGGCCGTCTGTGCCATGACCGACCACGACTTAGCTTCTGAACTCGATGCCCAGCCGGCACCGGCTCAGCATTAAGAGCGTAAAAAAACCGCTGTCTTAAAGACGGCGGTTTTTTTTAGTTGTTAGGGGCTAGCATAACTGTTAGCCGCGAATGGTAGCTTCTTTCATGGCTTTGACGTAGTCATAGATGTGCGGAGCCGCATCGTCGCCGTATTTAGCGATGATTTTGACAATGGCACTGCCGACGATGACGCCGTCAGCGACGCGGCCGATTTTTTCGGCCTGTTCCGTCGTGTTGATGCCGAAACCGACGGCACACGGTACGTCTGTGACTTCTTTAGCCGTATCGATGATTTCCTTGAGGTCCGTCTTGATTTCCGTCCGCGTCCCCGTGACGCCCAGGGAGGAAACGATGTACAGGAAGCCTTCGCCGACTTTAGCGATTTTCTGGATACGGTCTTTCGACGTCGGCGCGATCATGGAGATGATGTCGATGCCATGGGCCTTAGCGGCAGCGGCACATTCATCGCGTTCTTCAAAGGGCATATCGGGGATGATGATGCCGTCCATGCCGGTTTCCTGGCAGCGGGCAAAGAATTTTTCAGCGCCGTAATGGAAGACGGGATTGAGATAGGTCAAAAAGACCAGGGGAATCTGCGTTTCCTTGCGGACCCGTTCGACCAGGGCAAAGACGTCGTCAATGCGCGTCCCTGCTTTCAAAGCCCGCAGGTCCGCTTCCTGGATGACGATGCCTTCGGCGATGGGATCGGAAAAAGGGATGCCGATTTCGATGAGGTCCGCTCCGGCCTTTTCCATGGTCATGATATATTCATACGTCTTGTCCAGCGACGGGTCGCCGGCTGTCAAGAATCCGATAAAAGCTTTGCCGTTCTTAAAGGCGTTGCCAATCTTACTCATGTAAGTCCCTCCCTTTATATCTTGCAATGGCGGCGACGTCTTTATCACCGCGGCCGGACAAGCAGACGATGATGATGTCGTCCTTGCTCATCTTCGGTGCTATCTGCATGGCTTCGTAGACGGCGTGGGCGCTTTCGATAGCGCAGATGATGCCTTCCGTCCGGGCCAGGTATTCAAAGGCTTCGACGGCTTCGTCGTCCTTGACCGGGATGTACTGAGCACGGCCGGTCTGATGGAGATAAGCGTGTTCCGGCCCGATGCCCGGATAGTCGAGGCCAGCCGAAATGGAATAGACTTCGTCAATCTGACCGTCTTCATTCTGGCAGAAAATGGACTTCATGCCGTGGAAAATGCCGACTTCCCCTTTGGCCATAGTAGCGGCATGCATCTTGGTGTCGATGCCCTTGCCAGCAGCTTCGCAGCCGATGAGCTTGACGTCTTTATCGCCGATGAAGTGGTAGAACATCCCCATGGCATTGCTGCCGCCGCCGACACAGGCCAGGACAGCCGAGGGCAGTTTCCCTTCCCGTTCGAGGATCTGCTGACGCGCTTCCTTGCTGATGACGGACTGGAAGTCGCGGACCATCATCGGGAAGGGATGAGGACCCATGGTCGAGCCGATGACGTAGTGCGTATCGTCGACGCGGCTGACCCATTCGCGCATGGCTTCGTTGACGGCGTCCTTGAGGACCCGCGAGCCCGACGTGACGGCGTGGACCTTGGCGCCCAGGAGTTCCATACGGTAGACGTTCAGGGCCTGGCGGATCGTATCTTCTTCGCCCATGAATACTTCACATTCCAGGCCTAAGAAAGCCGCTGCCGTCGCCGTAGCGACGCCGTGCTGGCCGGCGCCGGTTTCGGCGATGACCCGCGTCTTGCCCATCTTCTTGGCCAGCAGGCACTGGCCCAGGGCGTTGTTGATCTTATGGGCGCCTGTATGGTTCAGGTCTTCGCGCTTCAAGTAAACCTTGGCGCCGCCCAAATCTTTGGTCATCCGTTCGGCATAGTAGAGCAGGGACGGACGGTTGGCATAATTGTCAAGCAAGTCTTTCAATTCAGCCTGGAAATCGGGATCACTCTTATAATGGCTGTACGCTTTTTCCAAGCGCTGGATTTCATTCATCAATGTTTCCGGTATGTATTGACCGCCGAAGGGGCCAAATCTTCCTGTACTCATGTAGTTACCTCCTGTAAGCACGTACTTGTGCCATGAATCGTTTCATTTTTTCTTTGTCTTTCACGCCGTCTGTCTCAATGCCGCTGCTCACATCCAGGGCAAAGGGTTGGAGCGCTGCCGCCTGGGCGGCATTGTCGGGATTGAGGCCGCCGGCCAGAAAGTACGGTCTGTCTATATGGGCCAGCAGGGCCCAGTCGAAACAGTCCCCGGTCCCGCCGGCGCCGTGGTCGAGCAGGATGTAGTCGGCCCGGCTGCACCGGGCCTGCCGGACATCGGCTTCGCTGGCGATGGAAAAGGCTTTGATGACCCGTACCTTCAAGGTCTGCTGGACAGCTTCGATCATCGCGTCGTCTTCGCATCCGTGGAGCTGGACGATCTGGATGGTCCCGGCCGTCACCAGCTGCCCTATGTGTTTCAGACTGTCATCGACGAAGACGCCGACGGCCGGGATAGACGGGTCCAGGGCCTTGCGCAGGGCTGCGGCCTGGTCGTCGCTGACGCGGCGCTTCTTGCCGGCAAAGACGAAACCGGCATAATCGGGCCGGAGTTCATTGGCCCAGGCAATATCACAGGGCCGCTTGAGGCCGCAGAACTTGACCTTAACCACGATAGCCTCCGGCCAGCTCGTCGAGCATGGCTTTCTTATCGGGACTGCGCATGAAGGTTTCGCCGATGAGGACGGCGTCGACGCCGTGGTCGCGCAGGACCTTCGTGTGGTCTGCCGTCTTGATGCCGCTTTCGGCGACGAAGAGGATGTCCTTCGGTACCAGCGGCCGCAGGCGGCAGCTCGTATCGAGGGATACCGTGAAGTCCTTGAGGTTGCGGTTATTGACACCGATGATGCGGGCACCGATGGCGATGGCCCGGCGCACTTCGTCTTCATCGTGGGCTTCGACCAGGGCCGACAGGCCCAGAGAATCGGCCAGCTGGAAGAAGGTCCGCAGCCGGTCGTCGTCGAGGACGGCGCAGATGAGGAGCACAGCCGACGCGCCCAAGGCCCGGGCTTCGTAAATCTGGTATTCGTCGATGATGAAATCCTTGCGCAGGACCGGCGTATCGACGGCAGCGGCGATTTCCTGCAAATACTGCGGGCTGCCCAGGAAGTAATCCCGTTCAGTCAGGACGGAAATGGCTGCGGCGCCGGCCTGTTCATATTCTTTGGCAATGGCGACGTAAGGGAAATCGGGAGCGATGAGGCCCTTCGACGGCGAGGCCTTCTTGACTTCACAGATGAAAGACAAGCCCGGCTTCTTCAGGTTCCTTTCAAAGGGGAATCCTTCTTTCTTCGGAGCTGCCAGGGCCCGCTGCTTCATGACTTCCGGCGGGACCTGCTGTTTATCCGTGACCAGCCGCTTGGCAACGGCTGCCGTAAGATCATCTAATATCATAGGGCACCTTCTCACTCGTCGCTGACGGCAATGCATTTTTCCAGGGCTGCCGTCGCCTTGCCGCTGTCGATGAGGCTGGCTGCGAGCTGGATGCCGTCGGCGATGGAATCGGCTTTGCCGGCGACAAAGAAGGCTGCACCGCTGTTCATGAGGACGGCATTGCGTTTCGTCCCCTGGATTTTCCCGGACAGGACATCACGGGTAATCTGGGCGTTGACTTCCGGCGTCCCGCCGACGAGGTCTTCTTTCGTCCCCGGCGTGAGGCCGAAGTCTTCCGGTTTGATGACCGATGTCCGGTAATAACCGTCGCGGAGTTCACAGATCGTCGTCGGGCCGTTCGGCGAGATTTCGTCGAGTTTTTCCTGACCGTAAGCGACGAGGCCCCGTTTGACGCCGAGGGAGGCCAGGACCTTGGCCAGCGGTTCGACGAGATAGCCGTCATAGACGCCGAGGAGGAACATTTCCGGCTTGGCCGGGTTGGTCAGAGGGCCGAGGATGTTGAAGACCGTCCGGAAGCCCAGTTCCTTGCGGATAGGGCCGACGTATTTCATAGCAGCGTGGTATTTCTGGGCAAAGAGGAAGCAGAAATTCGTTTCTTCGAGCATCTTCAAGGCCAGCTGCGGGTCCTGCTGGATGTTGATGCCCAGCGCTTCCAGGCAGTCCGCCGTACCGCACAGGGATGAAGCGGCCCGGTTGCCGTGTTTGGCGACCTTGACGCCGCCTGCGGCCAGGACCATGGCCGACGTCGTGGAAATATTGAAAGAATGGGCGCCGTCACCGCCGGTGCCGACGATTTCCAGGACTTCCATGCCCGGATGGGGAACGGGCGTCGCCAGGGAGCGCATGGCTTCGGCACAGCCGGAAATTTCATCGATCGTTTCGGCTTTGGTGCTCTTCGTCGAAAGGGCAGCCAGGAAAGCGGCGTTCTGAGTCGGCGTCGTTTCGCCTTTCATGATTTCCATCATGACCTGATGGGCTTCGTCGTAAGTCAAATCGCCTTTATTGACAATCTTGATAATCGCTTCTTTAATCATCGTAAGTACCTCCATTCAAAGAGTCATCTATATTACTTATAATGTAAGGAAATTTTCTACCATCATCGGCCCCTGGGGCGTCAAAATCGATTCGGGATGGAACTGCAGGCCGTAGACGGGATACTGCTTGTGACCGACGGCCATGATTTCGCCGTCTTCCGTATGGGCCAGGACTTCCAATTCTTCGGGCAGCGTATCCGGGTCGAGGGCCAGGGAATGATAACGGCCGACGTCGACCTGTTCCGGCAGCCCTTTAAACAACGGGCTGTCCGTTTTCAGCGTCGCTACGGACTGTTTGCCGTGCATGAGCTGCTTGGCATAGGTAATGGTTCCGCCGTAGACTTCGCAGATGGCCTGATGGCCTAAGCAGACGCCCAGGATGGGGACCTTGCCGGCGAAGTAGCTGATGGCTTCTTCGCAGACACCGGCATCGGCGGGACGGCCCGGACCGGGTGAAATGATGAGGTGATCCGGATGCATGGCTTCAATATCCTGGACGGTCTTTTCATCGTTGCGGATGACCGTGATATCCGGGTCGAACTGACCGAGGAGCTGGTAGAGATTATAAGAAAAACTGTCGTAATTATCAATGAGAACTATCATTTGTCGATTCCTCCATTAGCCTGCTGTAATGCAATGACGACGGCTTTGGCCTTGTTCAGACATTCCTGATGTTCCTGTTCGGGGATGCTGTCGGCGACGATGCCCGCACCGGAGCAGGCATAGACGTGATTGCCTTTCTTGTAAGCCAGGCGGATGCCGATGCAGCAGTCCATATTGCCGGTAAAGTCGATGTAGCCGATGGCGCTGCCGTAGACGCCGCGTTTGTGGCCTTCTAGTTCGTCGATGATTTCACAGGCCCGGATCTTCGGCGCCCCCGACAGGGTGCCCGCCGGCAGGACCGAAGCAATGGCATCGACAGCCGTCTTGTCCTTGCGTATCGTACTGTGGACAGTCGAGCCGATGTGCATGATGTGGGAGAAGCGCAGGACGTCGAGATAGCGTTCGACGTGGACGCTGCCGAATTCGCTGATGCGGCCCAGGTCATTGCGGCCCAGGTCGACGAGCATGTTGTGTTCGGCCAGTTCCTTGGTATTGTGCAGGAGTTCGTCTTCCAAGGCCTGGTCTTCTTCCGGCGTCTTGCCCCGCGGCCGCGAGCCGGCCAGAGGGAAGGTGAAGAGGTCGCCATTTTCCAGGCGGGTCAGCGTTTCCGGCGAAGAACCGGCCAGTTCGATATCGTCACCAGAGAAGAAGAACATGTACGGCGACGGATTGATGGTCCGCAGGACGCGGTACGTATCGAGGAGGCTCCCTTCGGCTTCGGCGCTCAGGCGGTTGGCCAGGACGACCTGGAAAATATCGCCTTCACGGATGTAGTTCTTGCCCTTTTCGACCATCTGGCAATATTCTTCTTCATTGAACAAGGGTTTGAAATCGCTCTTGAGCTGCAGCGGTACGTCCGGTGCCTTCTTGCCTTCGCAGATGAGGCTTTCCATGCGCTTCATTTCCAGGAGGGCCCGGTTGTAATTTTCTTCAACCGAGTCGAGGCGGACATTGACGATGAGGTAAATCTGCTGTTTCAGGTTATCGAAGACGATGACCTTGTCGAACAACATGAGGTCGAAATCGTTGAAGCCATCATCATCGACGGCATTGAGCTTCAGCGACGGTTCGGCGTATTTGATGAAATCATAGGCAAAGTAGCCGACCAGGCCGCCCGTAAAGGGAGGCAGGTCCGAAAGGCGCGGCGCCTTATTATCTGCCAGGATCTGGGAAATGAGCTGTTCCGGATGGTCCGTATGGATCTGGACTTCGGCGCCGGTCTTGATGTGGACCGTGCTGTCCTTGCAGTACAGGCCCATCTGCGGGTCATAGCCGATGAAAGTGTAGCGGCCCCAGCGCTGGGAGTCTTCCATGCTTTCCAGCAAATAGCAATGAGAGCTGATGTTCTTGACGATGCGCAATACTTCGATGGGCGTGCGGACGTCGGCATATATGCTGCGGCAGATGGGCACGACCTTATATTCACCTTGATATGCTTTTACCTGTTCCAGACTGAGCGTTTCCATATGAGCCTCCTAAAAAAAGAATCCGTCCATGACAATGTTACTTGTCAAGGACGGATTAAGTTCCGCGGTGCCACCTTGTTTCAGGGATCGAGCCCTACTCTCGGCGGAATACCAACATATTCCCGGCAACTGACGTATGCCAACACGTCGCAGAATACTCAGCCTTACGGCCTTTGACTGCGCCCTCAGCGGTCCATTTAACGAGCTGCGTCGGCCGGCTCTCAGCACCCCGGCTCTCTGTACGTGCACGTCATCGTTTTTACTTCCGCCTCAAAGGTTTCATGGACGATGTTCATTTGATGGTTGTATGATACACCGCATTTTTTAACCTGTCAAGGAGATTTTTGTCCATATTCTAAAGACAATCGTTTTACTGGCAAAAAAGAGGCTGTCGCATGAAGACAGCCTCTTTTTGAGTTTTAAGTTTGTAGTTTTTAGTTTTCAGCAAATGGTAAAAAATTTAAAACCTTCTTCTACAAACTACACACTCTGTACTACAAACTTTACGAACGAATGAGTCACTCCTGATGACAGAGTCCTTTACGCACGCCCTACATCATAGCGATGACCGGCGAGATGATGAGCAGGATGCCGGCGAAGACGATGAGGACCAGGGAGATGCCTTTGTATTTATGCAGGGCATCGACTTTGTAAACCAGGTATGCTGGGATGAGGCAGGCGATGATACCGAAGATCGGGCCGAGCAGGGTCAAAAGCTTGAGGACCGGTGCATTGAGGACGATGGCGCCCCAGGCGACGGCGACGGCGAAGATGAGGATGCCGTGACGGACGACGGTCTTGCTGATTTTTTCTTCCGGAATGAAGCGGCGCAGGATGTTCATAGCAATCCCCTGGCAGGCTTCACGGAAGCCGAGGAAGACGCTGAAGAAAGCCGTCATGACAGCGAAGATGTTGAGGATAAGGCTGAAGATCTTGACGGCGCTGCCATCAAACCCTCTGGCAACGATGGCCAGGGCCGAAATGTTCTGGGAGTAAGCGAGGACGGCCTGGTCATGACCGAGGGCCAGGTTGAAGGACATAGCGTACGAGAAAATCGTGATGAACAAGACGGAGAAAGCGATTTTCATAGCCCGCATGGCTTTATAACGGGCGACGTGGATGGACTTGTTGTGAGAGCGGTAGGAAATGACCATCGGGCTGATGCTGGGGATGAAGAGGATCGATGTCAGCGTGACCGGCAGCATGGCGATGGTATTCTTGACGAGGTAGCCCAGGTCCGGGAAGACGCCGATGTTGGCCAGGTTCCAATGCTGGATCATGATGCCGCCCAAGCAGATGACGACTAACAATTTCGTCAGGACCATGAGCGTCGATACGCGGAACAGGAGCTGTTCACCCCGGGAGGCGATGAGGACCATGACGCAGATGATGGCCAATCCGTAGAAGGGGCTATCCGACAGGAGCGTGTCCGTTACGCCGAAGGAAAACAGGAAGGACGCGCTGTCGTTGGTCAGGGCTGTCGAATACATGAAGACGCAGATGAGGATGCTCAGGAAGTAGAGGATCCCCAGGAGGAAGCCCCAGTTCTTACCGAGGTAACCGCTGATGACGCTGGGATAATCTTCGCACCGCGGCGAATCTGCCAGGGTATTGATGAATAAGCACTGTAAGAGATAGATAGCCGGATAGGCGATGATAGCTGAGAATAAATAAACCCATACGCCGACCAGGCCTACCTGAACGGGCAAAAAGACGATACCGGCGCCGATGGCCATGCCGATACTCATAATAATCCAGCCCCAGTCCGTACTGTCGAACTTGACGGCTTCTTTCCATTGTGCATCTGTCATGCCCGCCTGCCGGGCCAATGCTGCTGTTGAGTTCATATGAATTACCTCCTATGATGGATACATTTGAAAATAAAGTGTCTCTCTTAACATTACATGTTTGTCGATGTCATCGGCTCCCCTTTCTCAATTTCTGTTCATATACATTTTATCTATATCAGTTATGGTCTATTTTCCAAAAACCGTAAAATTTAATGTATATGTCGGCGTTTCACCTTTTACTAAAACGTTCTATTTCTTACTTAAAGTATAACATGGAAGGTATATGCTGTAAAATATTCATTGCGCAATTTACTTTTATAGGAAATTCCTATATCAACGACTTATTTCCTTTAAATTTTCTTCATCATTTGCTAGGTTTTTCATATATTGAGAATGACTTGTTCTCACGATTCCAGCATTTCTATGAAGAAATGTCCTTTCCAAAAAGTCAAATTTCGATATATTTTCTTTATAATTTGTAAGTCATGGCTAGACATCTCTTTTTAGCTTTTCGTTTTTATTTATTCTTTATTTTCATTTTAAATATTCCTTTATTGTATCAAAAACTCATAACTTTCCTCTATTTTTTTATTTTGATACAATAAAAGTACGATATGCGATTCTATAGGTACGGTTGATATTCGAGGTGTTTAATTATGACTTTACAGCAACTTAGTTATATCTTAGAGTTATCTAAGCACAATTCAATTTCGGCTGCCGCACAGGCTGTGAACATCTCCCAGCCCAGCCTGAGCACGGCCATACGGGACCTGGAAAAAGAGTTCTCCCTGACCCTGGTCGAGCGCAACCGCCATGGCATCATGTTCACACCGGCAGGGCTGGAATTCCTGCACTATGCCGGTCACATCCTCTCCCATGCAGCGGCCATGCACGACCATTTCCAGGCAGAAAAAAGACAGGACCTGCCCCAGATCCTGTCCATCTCTTCCCAGCACTATCCCTTTGCCGATGAAGCCTTCATCCATGCCCTGCAACACGTCCAGCCGGGCAAGTCCTGCGTATTCACCCTGCGCGAAGGGCGGACGTCGCAGGTCATCCACGACGTCGTCACCCGCGAGAGCCATCTGGGCATCCTCTTCTTGTCCCATATGAACGAGCGCTTCCTGCAGGACTTATTCCACAAAAACAAGCTGGAATTCACGTCTCTTTGCGCCTTTACGCCCTGTCTTTACGTCCGCAGCGGCCATCCCCTGGCAGCGTGTCAGCACGTCGTTCCCAGTCAATTTGCGGAATATCCCTGTGTCCGCTTTGAACAGGGCCATGACAAGTCCCAGTTCTCGGAAGAACTGCTCCTGCCCAATCCGGCCAGCCGCCAGTGCATCTACGTCACCGACCGTTCCACCCTGTTCAGCGTCATACGGTCTACCGATGCCTACACCATCGGCACGGGCCATGTAGCCCCGTCGATCATCGGCCGCCATATCCAGGCCATCCCCATCGAAAATCCCCTGGATACGATGACCGTAGGCTGGATCAAGATTGCCGGAGAACCCCTGCCCGAAGAAGCCCGCCACTACATCACCATCCTGGCCGGCCTCTTAGAAGGACGGGAGCATGGCTAGTGGCTCGTAGTTCGTGGCTTGTAGTGGCTGTCTCACGAAGGGGATCATAATCCGTAGGGGCTCGCGCGTGGCGAGCCCGTCCCAGGATATATGTGATTTTCTAGCCGGTCTGCTAGGAGAAGCTTCCAGATTCCTAACGGGTCGCCCACGCGGCGACCCCTACAGTGCAAAAAAACCGCCCCATTAAGCGTGTTCTTGCTTAATGGGGCGGCTCCTTTTTTCACTTACAACGAACTATTTATTTGTCATCATAGGCTTTTGTCATGCGGACATAGCCTTCGTAGCGGTCCTTAGCATCTTCTTCGGTCTTTTCAAAGAGTGCTTCTGCCGTATCCGGGAAGGTGCGCTGCAAGGACGAGAAACGTGTTTCACCCATGAGGAAGTCGCGGAAGTTGGCTGTTGGTGGTTTTGAATCGAGGATGAAGGGGTTCTTGCCCTGTTTCTTCAATTCCGGATTATAGCGCCACAGATGCCAGTAGCCGGCTTCGACTGCCCGTTTTTCTTCGAGCTGGCTCTGACCCTGGCCGACTTTCAGGCCGTGGTTGATGCACGGTGCATAACCGATGATCAGGGACGGGCCGTTGTAGGCTTCGGCTTCTTTGAGAGCCTTCATGAACTGGTTCTTATCGGCGCCCATAGCGACCTGAGCGACGTAGATGTAGCCGTACTGTGCTTCCATCATGCCCAAGTCCTTCTTGCGCGTCTTCTTACCGGAAGCTGCGAACTGGGCAACAGCTGCCGTCGGCGTAGCTTTGGAAGCCTGGCCGCCTGTATTGGAGTAAACTTCCGTATCGAAGACCAGGACGTTGACGTCTTCGCCCTGAGCCAAGACGTGGTCCAAGCCACCATAACCGATATCGTAAGCCCAGCCGTCGCCGCCGAAGATCCACTGGCTGCGTTTGACCAGGAACTGTTTCATATCATAAACCTGTTCCAGTGCCGGTTTGCCGTCTTTTTCAGCTTCCAGGAGGGCAATGACCTTATCCGAACGTTCGCGGGTGCCTTCGCTTTCAGCCTTGTGTTCTTTCCATTCCGTAAAGGCTGCCTGCAGTTCCGGGCTGGCGACGTCCATAGCGGCATCGATGTACTGTTCCAGCAGTTTCCGTTCCGTCTTTTCAGCCAGCATCATACCGAAACCGTATTCTGCGTTGTCTTCAAAGAGGGATGTCGACCAAGCCGGGCCGTGACCCTGAGCGTTCTTGGTATAGCCACAGTCCGGTGCACTGCCACCCCAGACGCTGGAGCAGCCGTGAGCGTTGGCAATCATCATGCGGTCGCCGAAGAGCTGGGTGACGACTTTACAATACGGCGTTTCAGCACAGCCTGCGCAGGCGCCGGTGAATTCGAGGAGCGGCTGTTCGAACTGGCTGCCGATGACGGTATTCTTATCCATCGGGTTGGCTTTGACCGGCAGGCCGATGACGTAATCCCAAAGAGCCGCTTTATATTCTTCGCCGTCGAAAGGTTTCATGGTCAATGCCTGTTTCGGGCAGACATGGGTACAGCTGCCGCAGCCCAGGCAATCCATGACGGATACGACGATATTGTACTTGTAGCCCGGAGCCACTTTGATTTCCTTGTCCTGGTAGCCTTTCGGAGCCTTAGCGGCTTCATCAGGCGTCATCAGGAACGGACGGATAGCAGCATGGGGGCAGACGAAGGAACACTGGTTACAGCCGATACATTTTTCAGCATCCCAGCTCGGTACGAACATGGCGACGCCGCGTTTTTCTTCGGCGCAGGTCCCCGTCGGCCAACGGCCGTCTTCGATGCCATCATAAGCGCTGACCGGCAGGTCGTCGCCTTCAAGGGCATTGACAGGAATGGAGAATTCGCGGAAGAATTTCGTATGTTTCGACATGTCGACCGGTTCATCGACAGCATCAGCCCAGGCGGCCGGTACATCGACCTTGACGATAGCAGACAGGCCCTGGTCGATAGCTTCATTGTTCATGTCGACGATATTCTGGCCTTTCTTGCCATACGATGCGACGACGGATTCTTTCAGTTTCGCAATAGCCAGGTCCAGAGGAATGACATCGGCCAGTTTGAAGAAGGCCGACTGCATGATCATGTTGATGCGGCCGCCGAGACCGATTTTCTGAGCAATGCCGACAGCGTCGATGATGTAGAATTTGACGTCGTTGCGGGCAATAGCGCGTTTTAATTTAGCCGGCAGTTTTTCATCCAGTTCTTCCGGTTTCCAAACCGTATTGAGCAGGAACGTACCGCCTTTCTTGATGCCCCGCAGGAGGTCGAAGCCATGGACATAGGACTGGCGGTGGCAGGCGATGAAGTCGGCATTATTGATGAGATACGGCATCTTGATCGGCGTATCGCCAAAGCGCAGATGCGATACGGTGACGCCGCCGGATTTCTTGGAGTCATAAGCAAAATAAGCCTGAGCATACATATCGGTGTTATCGCCGATGATCTTGATGGCACTCTTATTGGCGCCGACTGTACCGTCGGAACCGAAGCCCCAGAATTTGCAGGCTTTCAGGCCTTTGCCACCTGTCGTGATGCCTTTGACGCGCGGCAGAGATTTATAGGTAACATCGTCGACGATGCTCAAAGTGAAGTCGTTCTTCGGTTCGAAGGCCTTGAGGTTTTCAAAGGCAGCGACGACGTCGCCCGGCAAGAATTCTTTCGATGCGATACCATAGCGGCCGTGGTAGACTTTCGGCGCATTGTCTGCTACGGCAAAGGTAGCAGCTACGCTGTGATAGAGCGGTTCGCCGTTGGCGCCGGTTTCCTTGGTGCGGTCCAGGACAGCGATCTTCTTGACCGTATTCGGCAGAGCGGCCAGGAAATGCTTTTCCGACCAGGGCCGGAACATGTGGACGTTGATACAGCCGACCTTTTCGCCTTTATCGACGAGCATCTTGACCGTTTCTTCAATGGTCTGGGCGCCGGAACCCATGGCAACGAGGACGAATTCAGCATCAGGAGCGCCGGTATAGTTGAACAGGTGGTATTCACGGCCCGTGATTTCACTGATTTTCTGCATGTAACCTTCAGCGACATCGGGAACGCGGTCGTAGAATTTATTGAGGGCTTCGCGGTGCTGCATAAACGTTTCAGCCGGTTCGCAGAAAGAAATGGCTTCCGGATTATCCGGATTCATGCCGCGTTTGCGGAAGGCCCGGACGGCATCCATATCGAGGAGAGGCCGGAGTTTTTCATACGGCAGGACTTCGATTTTCTGGATTTCGTGGGACGTGCGGAAGCCATCGAAGAAGTTGATGATCGGGATGCGGCAGGAAATAGCCGTGGCATGGACGACAGCTGCCAGGTCCATGATTTCCTGGACACTCGATTCGCACATCATGCTGATGCCCGTGCCGCGCATAGCCATAGCATCGTCATGGCCGGCAAAAATCGTATAGCCGTTGGTGGCAACTGTACGGGATGCGACGTGGAAGACACCGGGCAGGAGTTCGCTGGAAATCTTGAACATGTTGCTGAGCATGATCATCATGCCCTGGGAAGATGTAAAGGTCGTCGTCAATGCGCCGGTATTCAAAGCGCCGTGCATAGCACCGGCAGCCCCTTTTTCAGACTGCATTTCCTGAACCTGGACGGTCGTGCCAAACAAGTTCTTACGGCCATGAGCAGCCCATTCATCGACGTGTTCAGCCATCGGCGACGACGGCGTTATCGGGAAGATGGAAGCCAGTTCCGTAAAGGCGTAGGCAATATAAGCCGCAGCTTCGTTGCCATCCATTGTCTTGAAGATTTTCTTTGCCATAGTACTTTTCCCCTTTCTGTAAAACCTGGTAACTGAAAGAATCCGTGTACACTTAGGAGTCATCTTTAACATTGCGCAGATAAAATCATCTTTTTTCACTATATGACTAAGGTATTTTTTAGATGACTATTTGTTATCTTCATTGTACTATTTCGAAAAAATTTATGCAAGGCCTTTCTAGTAAAACGTTCATCTTATGCCGATTTTGTCTAAACGCGTATATATTCATGAAAAAGAGTCATAAAAAAACAGGCTGTCACACAAAGACAGCCTGTTTTTTAGTCCTTAGTTTGTAGTTTTCAGTTTTTAGTGAATGGACAGCTAAAAATTTAACCTGATTCTGCAAGAAGTCTCCCGCCTCTATAGGCGGGAGTACGTTCACAAACCTCTACGCCTGCTACAAACTCTGTACGATAAACTATATTACGCCCAGATGGATTTCATGAGCTCTTTGTACGATTCGCCGAGGTGGCGGATGATGACGTCGAACATGGCGTAAATCAAATCGCCATCAACTTCATCGTCTTTGAGAAGGACGCACGTATCGAGGATGAGGTTGCCTTCATCATCGACATAGTATTTGAAGGACTTGTACTGCTTGTTGTACGTATTGAGCAGCTTGAGGACGGCGGCTTCATTGTCATCGTGCAGGACCTTCGGCGCTACCAGGACGCGGATCATGCCGTAAATGCTGGTGTCGAGGATGACGATGAGGGACAGGCGGTTGCCATTGATGTCAGCAGCCGACCGGAAGACGACCGTCTGGAACTGGTCATCCTTGATTTCATCGACCGTAAAAGCCTTGATATCCTTTTCGTCCAGATATTTCTTGAAATTTTCCGCTTTTTTATTCATGGGAAACACTCTCCTTTTTCTACAAATAACACTTCGGTTTTATTATACCCCATTTCATCAGGGCTTGTCATATAAAAAAGCGCTGTCGCGTGAAGACAGCGCCTTTTTGAGTATTATGTTTGCAGTTTGTAGTTAAGTTTTTTAAATTTAAAGCTTATACTGTACCCATAAGGTTGGACAGTCCCCTTTTTAAGTGGTTAGCAGCTAGTGGTTCGTGATTAGCAGATGGTTTTATAGTTTGTAATACGGATCTTGTAGAGGCGCCACGTGAGCGGCCCGTTAGGGATTGGGATAATTCTTCCAGCAAACGGGGCGGTAAATCATACATATCCCGAAGCGGGCGCCCCACGTGGCGCCCCTACAGAAAAGGGACTGCCACATGTGCGACAGTCCCTTTTCTTATTAGGAGAGGAGTAGTTTTTCGAGGATTGGGTCTAATTCTTCCGGTGTCGTGCTGGGTTCAAAGCGCTGGACCTGGCTGCCGTCCCGGTTGATGAGAAATTTGGTGAAATTCCATTTGATGCCGTTGCCCTGGGCATTGTCCGGATAGTATTCGGAAACGACCTTCTGGATGAGCTGGCCGCTTTCTTTATCGGTTTCGTAGCCTTTAAAAGGCGCGGCTCCCGTGAGGTATTGATAAAGCGGAGCTGCCTGATCACCGCGAACGTCGATTTTCGCAAAGAGCGGGAAGGTGACGCCATGGTTGAGGCGGCAGAACTGTTCGATGTGCTGGTTATCTTCCGGGTCCTGTTCCAGGAACTGGTTGCACGGGAAACCGAGGATGACCAGGCCTTTATCCTTATATTTCTGATATAAGGCTTCCAGGCCGTCGTACTGTGGTGTAAAGCCGCATTTGCTGGCCGTATTGACGATGAGCAGGACTTTATCTTTATATTGGCTCAGGGATACATCGTGACCCTGGATATCTTTGACAGTGAAATCGTATACGTTCATGACGTGACCTCTTTATGGTTTATAATTCGTGGATAACGCAGCCGCCAAATTCCGGCGAGCAGGTGGCCCCGTCGAGGGACGGCGCTTCTTTGACAGCGAACGACTCCTTCCACAGGCCGTGGAGGTTGCAGTATGCATAGACTTCGCCGGCATCGCCTGTTTCAAATTCAGCCTTCGGTTCTTCACCTGGTTTGAGGTAACGGATGTCGACGCCGTTGTCATCGACAAGGGCAATCCATTCGATGTAATGCTTTTCTTCCATCGGGTGTGTCACTGAGCCGACGTGGACTTCCAGATGACCATCGATTTTCTGGATAGCCGGTACGTGTTTTTCTTTAGCTGCATCGACAGTGTCGGCGACGAGATGAGTCAATTCCTGGCCGGCATAGATGAGTTTTTCCGGTACTTGCGTGCCTACAGATACTAAAACGCTGCCATCTTTATCGTTACGGTAAAATTCTACGTGTTTCATATGGGTTCCTCCTTCGGGGCTTGGCCCCTTAATAATTATTTTTCTTTATGTGCTCATTATAGACTAAATCGGTACGCTTGTCAATAATGGAGAATAATTATTCTTTATTATTTTTTCTTGATATCCAGCTCAATGCTGTGCGGGTCTTTCTTTAGGGCCTTCATCCGTTCCCGCGTCGTCCGGCTGGCACCGCCCCATTTGAGGACCAGTCCACCGTTTACACTCCACGTCGACGTCATATTGGAGCCGGACCGCCTTGTCAATTCGCCCCAGACGGAATTCCCCTTCCCCAAAGACAGGGACGTCCCAAAAGTCATGTCATACCAGGTGTAATGGCTGGAACCGACATCGGCCGTCTGGGGTGCCTGGCCATCGCCATGGAGACTGCCCGTCGTAGTCCCATTCATTTCCCGCTGAACGCCAAAGCGGCCATAGAGCAGGCCGGCATGGCCGTTGACGCTATACGATTTGCCGGCCATAATGCCCAGGCGTCCGGTGACATAGGGTTTATTCCCGGACCGATAGGTCACGTCGTCTCCGCTGACCGTGTAAGGGAAGACATAACTCAGGGACAGGCCGGCCTGGGGTTCCCAAAAGAATTGCTTGGGCAAGAGACGCGTTTCATAATAGCGTATACCAGCAGCGATCAGCCAGTTCCGGTAGTTGACCAAATCGCTATTCCCATCGGCATCGCTATAAGAGACAGTATGCTGCAACTGGGACAGGCGGATGACGGCATCACCGTGACGGTCGTGCTTATCGCCCCATTCCATGGCAAAACCGCCGCCATATTCCTTGATAGAGTCAGACCCGCCACCATAGGGCTGGCTTCCTGCCTGACCATTAGTATATACATTCGACGTGCTCATCGTATAAAAAGCGCCCTGATGCAGGGTCCCGCCCCAACGGGCCATGGCATGCGGCGAATCATAACCGATGAGGGTCGCACTGTAGTCCTGGCTGAAAGACAGGCTGCCGTAATCGGGAAAGGTATAGCTGCGATAATCGGTCTTGACCCACCAGCCCGTATCTTCTGACGGTTCGGCCAAGTCTTTATAAGAAGCGAAACGATTATCATCGCTGCGCCGCCAGAAAAGGTCCGACGCCATTTCATAAAAAGAAGCCGTCCCAGCCTGTGTCGCTGCCAAAGACCGGCCGGCAGACGACCAGTCCGCCGTTCCCGCAGCAGCTGCTCCGGCCGGACAGACCAGGAGCGAAAAAGCGATTATCCAATTACGCAAACCAGGCAGACTGAATTTCATAAAAACCTCCTTCGAGGACTTATGTTTCCGTCCTTACTAAATCATAATGGCGGCAGCCCTGTTCTTCACGGCAGCACAGGACACCGTGGTCGACGAGATATTCGATGTGGGCCAGCGTTTCCCCCAAGGCGAACCATTTCTGCGTCGGCGGAAAGTCCTTCCACTGCTTACCGCGCATGGACCAGGTCATATGCGGGGCGATGTCGTAGGCCGTGCTGTGCGGATAGAGCCCTGCCAGATGGCAGATTTCCGCCAGGCGTCGGTCGTGATGGGCCACGATTTCGTCGATGCGGCCGGCAATGGACGTATCGCCTTCACGGTGTCCCGGCAGGGCCAGTCGGACGGGGAGGTCCCGCACTTTCTGTAAACTTTCGAGATAGCATTGCAGGGCCTGTTTCATATGATACCAGACCTGGATGTTCGGCGTAATGTCGAAGAGGATGTGGTCACTGGTAAAGAAGACCTGCTCTTTCGCCAGGTACAGACAGCACAGGCCCGGCGTATGGCCCGGCGTGTGAATGACCTGTAAATCGCAGCCGGCCAGGTGGAGGCAGTCGCCGTCATGGACAGGGTTCACCGGGAAATGCGGGTCTGGCGAAAAGGTCCGGGCCTGGTTGGAGAACTGCGTCTTGATTTCGGCCGGCGGCATGCCTTCGCGCATGAAGTTATCTTCAGCCGCTTTCCACGTCGAACCGTCTTCGGAATCGACGAGGTACTGGTAATCGACGGGATGCATGTAAATAGGACAGCCGGCCTGGGCAAAGAGGCCGACGAGACCGCTGTGGTCAGCGTGGAGATGAGTGATGAACAGGGACGTATCAGATTGTAAACGGATGTCCAGTTCTTGTAAACCCTGGCACAAGGCGCGTTTACATTCAGGACGGTTAAAGCCCGTGTCGATGACTAGATTGCCAGACACTCCTTTGATGACATAGGCGTTGAGATACTGCAGGGGATTGTCAGGCAAATCGACGCGGATACGGTATATATCGGGATGAGAATGAACTTGTTGGATCATGGGACCTCCTTTTAAAGGAATCAGGCGGGCCGCCCTCTGGGACGGCCCTACGAATAAAGGCCTTTAAATTTAAAACCATTCACTAAAAACTACAGACTGCAAACTTACTACTCAAAAAGAGGCTGTCAGATGACAGCCTCTTTTCTCATTTCTTCTTTTTAGGATTATAGCGGTTCATGCCTTTGTCGACGCCCAGGCTCAGGCAGCCTTCGATAGCTGTCGCTGCGTCTTCAATGCCCTGCTGGTAGGCTTCACGGAGTTCTTCCGGGAAAGGAGTCAGGACGTGGTCGACGACGTCATGGTGCGGCAAGGGCCGGCCGATGCCAACGCGGAAACGGGTGAAATCGGTACAGCCGTTGGCAAACAGGCTCTTGATGCCGTTATGTCCGCCATCGCTGCCGCTCTTGCGGATGCGCAGACGGCCGACGGCCAAGTCCATATCGTCATAGGCGACGTAGACATCGGGCTGATCGATTTTATACCAGCGCATGAGCGGGCCGACGGCGCGGCCGCTTTCATTCATGTACGTCTGCGGCTTGACCAGGATGATCTTTTCGCCGTTCACCGTGGTCTGGGCCACAAGGGCGTCCATCTTATCCTGCCACAAGGTCACGTTCCAGCGCTTGGCTAATTCATCGACGACACGGAAACCCGTGTTGTGTTTCGATTCTTCATATTGGCGGCCCGGATTGCCCAGGCCTACGATCATATGCACGACAGGTCCCTTATTTGTCGAAGAGACGGCTTACGGAAACGTCGTGGAAGATGCGCATGATAGCTTCGCCGAGGAGCGGTGCGACCGAAAGGACTTTGATCTTATCGATCTGTTTTTCCTGCGGCAAAGGAATGGTATTGGTGATGATCAGTTCGGAAATGACTGATTTCTGGATGCGTTCGACAGCCGGGTCGGTGAGGACAGCGTGAGCGCAGGCAGCGAAGACACGGGAAGCACCCATTTCTTTCAGGGCTTTCGCGCCACCGCACAAGGAACCAGCCGTATCAACGATATCGTCGACGAGGATGCAGGTCTTGCCTTTGATGTCGCCGATGATGTTCATGACTTCAGCAACGCCCGGACGGGGACGGCGTTTTTCGATGATGGCGATAGGTGCATTGACGCGGTCAGCCAGATCGCGGGCACGCGTTACGCCACCGAGGTCAGGAGATACGACGACGATGTCGCCCATATCCGTTTCTTCTTTTTTCTGATTGATGTATTTGGCAATGATGGAAGCCGAGCCGAGGTGATCGACAGGGATGTCGAAGAAGCCCTGGATCTGGCCGGCATGCAAGTCCATGGTAACGACGCGGGTAATGCCGGCTGTCGTCATCAAATCAGCAACCAGTTTGGATGTAATCGGTTCACGGCCGCGGGTCTTGCGGTCCTGACGTGCATAACCATAATACGGAACAACGGCGGTAATGTGTTTAGCCGAAGCGCGTTTGAGGGCATCTGCCATGATGAGCAGTTCCATCAGGGTGTCATTGGCCGGCTGACAAGTCGGCTGGATGACGAATACGTCCTTACCGCGGACACTTTCGTCGATCATGACCTGGATTTCACCGTTGTTGAATTTGCCAACAAAGGCTTTGCCCAGTTCCAAACCGAGGTAATCGGCAATTTCCCTGGCCAATTCCGGATTGGCATTCCCCGTAAAAATCTTCAGCTTTTTCCCGTCTTCGTAACTCATAGTGAGCCTCCCTGTATAAGTAGTGATTAATTGTTATTTTTTATATGTATCTTCCTTGACCCAGCCTTCAATGTTGCGCTGCCGTGCCCGGGCAACGGATAAGGCTTTGGCCGGAATATCTTTGGTAATCGTCGAACCGGCGCCGACATAGGCATAGTCGCCGACTTTGACCGGTGCGACGAGGTTGCTGTTGCAGCCTACGAAGGCATGGTCGCCAATGATCGTGCGGTGTTTGATCTTGCCGTCGTAATTGACAGTGATCGTCCCGCAGCCGATATTGACACCACTGCCGACATCGCTGTCGCCGATGTAGCTGAGGTGCGGCAGTTTCGTGCCATCGCCGACGGTGGAGTTCTTGACTTCCATATAGTTGCCGACTTTGACCTGATTGCCGATGACCGTATTGGGCCGGAAATGGACGAATGGGCCGATTTCACAGCCGTTCTTGATTTCGCAGTCATGAGCATACATGAACTGGACATGGTCGTCATCGCCCATCTTGACGTTAGTCATGCGGACGTACGGGCCGACCTGGCAGCCTTCGCCGATAACCGTATCGCCTTCGAGGATCGTCCCCGGATAAAGGACGGTGTCGCGGCCGACGGTGACCGTCGTGTCTACATAGGTGTTATTCGGATCGATGATGGAAACGCCATCGGTCATGAGTTCATCCAGTTTACGCTGGCGCAGGACCCGTTCGGCTTCGGCCATCTGCTGACGCGAGTTTACACCGAGTGTTTCCGCATAGGACGGCGCAGCAAAGGCACTGACGACTTTGCCTGCCGATACGAGCATGCCGATGATATCGGTCAGATAGTATTCACCTTGCGCGTTGTCATTGGTGACGTTGTGAAGCATATCCCACAAGAGAGACATATCAAAGCAGTAAATGCCGGCGTTTACTTCGTCGACTGCCAGTTCTTCCGGCGTGCCGTCTTTCTGTTCGACGATTTTGACGACCTGCCCTTTTTCATCGCGGATGACGCGGCCGTAACCGGTCGGATCCGGCATATGTGCCGTCAGGACCGTCGCTGCAGCGCCGCTCTGTTCATGGCAGTCGATAAGGGCTGTAAACGTTTCCTTCGTGACCAGCGGCGTATCGCCACAGGTTACGAGGAGGGTGCCAGCTTCCCCCTGGAGCAGCGGTTCTGCCTGCAGGACAGCATGGCCTGTGCCGAGCTGTTCTTTCTGCATGACAGTTTCGGCCTGATCACCGAGGTAATCCCGGACCGTTTCACCGCCAAACCCGACGACGACGACCTGGCGCTGCGTCCCGGCTGCTTTGACAGCCCGCAGTACCTGTTCGACCATCGGGACGCCGCCGACTTTGTGCAAAACCTTGGGGAACTTCGACTTCATACGCGTCCCCTTGCCGGCAGCGAGGATAAGTGCAATAGTATTTTTCATCCAGTTATAGCCTCCCTGAATTCCATAACTATATAATGTCCATTTAAGGATAACACAAAACGGGGCGAAAAAAAAGAGGCTGTCACATAAAGACGCCTCTTTTATCAAACAAGCTCGTATTAACCTAATACATAGACAACGACATCACGACGGCCGAAGTCGAGGGCTTCGCTGGTCGAATCCATGGCCAGGTCGATGCGGTCACCGACGATAGCTCCGCCCGTATCGGCAGCTACGGCATAGCCATAGCCTTCAATGTAGAGCTGCGAGCCGAGGGGAATGACATCGGGGTCGACGGCAACCATGCCGCGCTGGAGATACTGTCCCGTTGCCGTGTAGCCATCACCGCCGCCATCTTCAGCGGTGTAAGCCGTAGCTTCCATGACAAGACGACGCTGACAGCCTTCCGTCGAAGACGATTCTTCAGGGATCGGACGGCCACTGGCTTCCGACAGGGCTTCCATGGTCTGGGAGCCGACGACGCCGTCTGCCGTGAGGCCGTGGTCAGCCTGGAACTGTTCGACAGCAGCTTCTGTCGAGGGACCAAAATCACCATCAGCACTACCGGATAGATAGCCCGTATCCTGAAGCATATATTGAACGCTCTGTACGACAGAGCCACTCATACCCATTTGAACGCTAGCACAAGCCAGGGATGTAAACGCGAACATGCAGATTGTTGTCATTAATATCAGTATACGATTTCTCAAAAAACCACCTCTTTGAACGAACACAATATCAAGTACGTCCTGAATTATAACAAACTTCCCACTATAAGTCAAAAAAATTAATAATTATAATCTGTTTTTGATGCATTTATTCTTTATTCTGTACACCGTTTAAACAGCGTATGTCCGTTAATGCTCAACTTCGAGATGTATTTTTTAGTACCTGGTACTAGTTTTTTATAATTATTATGCATTTTTACCTATTTTAGCTCTTCGTCTTCTCCACAATATTTCTTATGGATTCAGCCCCTTCTATGGAATCGGTGAGGACGTAAATGAAGTCTCCTGCCCGCAGACACGTATCGTCATCAGGGATGATATCTCCACTGCCGCGCTTGATGTCGACGATGACCGTATGGGCCGGCCAGGCAATGCGGCCGACATATTTCCCATCGGCCTGACTGCCGCTGGATACGGTCAGTTCCAGGAGATTACGCCGTTCTTCCGACGATAAGACGGGCTTATTCTTGGCCAGGTTCCGCTGCAATAAAGCTTCATAAATCGGTTCGCCCTGGCAGAGCTGAGCTACGACCAGTGCGACCAATGACGCCGTACAGAGGACAAGCAGGTGCTCATAAGAGCTGGTCATTTCCATGATGAGAATGGTTCCCGTCACCGGTGACTGAACAGAGGCCGCAAAAAAGGCGGCCATGGAGATGACGACGATGTTGGACAAGTAATACGAAGAAATGAGTCCCAAGCGGACAAAGACGATGCCCGTAATGCCGCCTGTCAGCGCGCCCAGGACCAGCATGGGCAGGAAAAAGCCGCCAGGGACGCCGCAGCCATAGCTGACCAGGGTGAAGAGGAACTTCCCGATGAGAAGGCCGGCAAAGAGTTTCAGCGATAAGGGCAGGGTATAGAGGCTGTTGACCAGGTCGTTGCCGCCGCCCAGGACTTCCGGGAAGACATAGCCCAAGATGCCGGCCATGCACAAGGCAAAGGCAATGCGCATATAATTATTGCGAAAGACAGGTAAATCATAGAAATAATGAATATTCAGCAAACCCTTGTTGAAGACGACGCCGGCCAAGCCAATAATGATTCCCAGAATGACCACGAGCCACATGTAGCGCAGGGGAAACGGCGGCAGCATGCCGAAATGGAAGACCGGCGCCCGGCCGAAGACGTAGCGGCTGACCATGGTCGCCAGCAGGGCCGCTGCCATGGACGGCGCCAGGACGACGCCGGAAAAATTGCGGTGCAGTTCTTCCAGGGCGAACATGACGCCGGCCAAGGGCGCATTAAAGGCCGCCGCCAGACCGGCACTGGCACCGGCCGTGATGAGGTAGCGTTCTTCCATGCGCGTCCGCCCCAAGGCCCGGCTCAGGCCCTGAGCCGTCACGGCGCCGATCTGGATGGACGGCCCTTCGCGGCCCAGGGACAGGCCCAGGCCGATGCCGACGATGCCACCGATGAGCTTGACCCAGAGAATGCGCAGCCAGCGCATGCGGATGGCCCCCAAGATGACGCCTTTTACCTGGGGGATGCCGCTGCCGCCGGCATTGGGTTCATAAATCCCCAGGTGCCATAAGAGCAGGGCCGCCGCCAATAAGACGCCGAACCAGGACAGGTTCAGGAGTACGCCGCCGCTGGCCAGGACGTTGGCATAGATCCATTGGCGCCAGACCGTCCCCATTTCCAGGCCCCAGCGAAAAAAGCTGATAACCGTTCCTGATAATATCCCGACGACGATGCCTTCAAAAAAAAGGCGCAGGCGGAACCGAGGCCAATGGTCGAGGGCCCGCAGAGCCGCTTCTAACTGTGTATCGACATGCATATCTTTCACAATCCTTTCTATTCATATGTCCAAATTATATCATAGTCCCGTAACTTTCGCAGGTTCCTGATGGTATCCCCTATTATAGTATTATAGAGAAGGCGAAATATAAGTTTTCGTAAATTTTTCGCAAGCATTTCCTAAAAATCGTTGCTATTTAAAGAATGACTCATTATGATAGAAACAACACATCGATAGGAGTCCTGTCCATGAATCAGCCATCTTTCCATTTCCCAAAAAGCCCGCGGGCCAAGGCCATCGCCTTTGGCCTCATCTTTCTCCTGACTTGTATAGCCATTTATCTCTATAGCCATTCCAGTGCCGTCTCAAAAGTAAAAGGCACGGCCCAGAACGTATCGGTCACGGCGTATACCGTGACCCGCCAGGATATGAAGCGCAAGATTTCCCTGTCCGGCCAGACCGTTCCCGTCGCCCAGGTCGACATTTCCACGAAATACGCCGGTAAAATCGCCGATGTCGCCGTCAACCTCGGCGATGTCGTCGCGCCGGGCCAGGTCCTGCTCATCCAGGATACGGTCGACACGAACCTGACCCTCAATCAGGATAAAGCAGCCCTGGAACAGGCCGTCGCCGATTCCAAGGCTGCGGAATCGCAATTCGGCTCAGACCTGCAAAAAGCAGAAGTCGAATACGACACGGCCAAGATGAATTACAACCGCTATGCCGTCCTGAAAAACGAAGGCGCCATTTCCCAGCAGGAACTGGATACAGCCTATCAGGCCCTGATCGTCGCCAAATCGGCCCTGGACAACCTGGAGTCGCAGAATGTCGGCGACGTCCCGGCCAGTGTGGCCAGTAAATATGCCGCCCAGGCCAAAGCCGGCTATACCGTCGACAGCCTGACCCAGCAGCTCGACGACATGACCCTGCGGGCCCCGCGGGCCGGCGTCGTCACCTACCGCAACGCCGAAGTCGGCGCCATGGCCGCGGCCAACACGAAAGTCATGACCATTACCGATACGAGCGGCGTATACATCGACTGTTCCCTGTCCGAAGCCGACGTCGCCGCCATCCAGCAGGGGATGCCCGTCAGCGTATCCATCGAGTCCCTGGCCCAGGACTACGACGGCTATATTACCTACGTCAGCCCGGCCATGGACGATACGACCAAGACCTACGTCGTCCGCATCACCCTGGCCCAGCCGGACGCGAAGCTGCGCGGCGGCATGTTCGCCCAGTCGTCCATCGACGTCCTGCAGAAACCGGATACCCTGTTCATCCCCAAAGACGCCTTGACGGAACAGGATGGGAAGGCTCAGGTCTGCGTCATCAGGCCTGACGATACGATTGAACTCCGCACGGTCACGACGGGCCTGCGCAACGACGATTATATCGAAATCACGGACGGCCTCGATGACGGTGACGTCATCGCCACAACCAACTTGGCCCGCCTCAAAGACGGTACGACCGTATCCATCGAAGAAAGGCAGTGACCGTCATGAATTTGACTAAGTTTTCTATCGACCGCCCTATCGGCATCACTATGGTCATCGCCTTCTTCGTCGTCCTCGGCCTGTTCAGTTTCTACCGCATCGGCGTTGAACTGCTGCCGGCCTTGAACACACCGTACGTCACCGTGTCCATTTCCTACCCCGGTGCCAATGCCGATTCCGTCGAACAGCAGGTCGTCAAGCCTGCCGAAGACGCTCTGTCTTCTGTGTCTAATTTAAAACATATGACGTCGACGGCATCGTACGGCCAGGCCCGGATTACGCTGGAGCTTGATTTTTCGGCCAATGCCGATGCGGCAGCCATTGACGCTACGAAAAAAATCAATGCCATCCGCGGCAGCCTGCCTGACGATATCGACGAGCCAGTCGTCATCAAGCGCGACGTCAACGCGACGCCGATCATGTACGTCGCCGTCCAATCTTCCCACTCCCTGGACGATATCTACAGCAAGACAGAAAATGATTTCCAAGATGTCCTCCAGCAGGCCGATGGCGTCTCGGAAATCGAGCTCAACGGCGGCCGTGATAAGGAAATCGCCGTCGAAATCGACAAGGACAAGCTCATCCACTACGATATGACCCTGGCAGAAGTCGTCAAAGCCTTGAAAGCGGAAAACGTCCTCATGCCGTCGGGGACGATTTATTCGTCAGGCACGACGACGGACGTCCGCGTCAAAGCCCAGTACGCCGATGAAAGCGAACTGTCCCAAATCCAGGTCACCAATGCCAAGGGTGCCAAGATTCCCATTACGGCGGTCGCCTCCATCAAGCGCCAGGACCAGCGAGTCACGCGTTATGCCCGTGTCAACGGCGACGATGCTGTCGTCATGGCCATTTACAAGAACAGCGACGCCAACGTCGTCAACACGGTCGACAATGTGACCAAAAAGCTGGACGAACTGCGCCAGGACAATCCGGACTATACCTTTACCATTACCAATGAATCGGCTTCGTATATCCGCAATTCCCTGCACAATACCCTGCAGACCCTCATCGAAGGCCTGTGCACGACAGGGCTGGTCCTGTTCTTCTTCCTCCGGGGCTGGCGATCGACGCTGGCCGTCATGATTGCCATTCCGACATCCCTGATTTCTACTTTTTTTGCCATGTACCTGGCCGGCTTCACCTTTAACATGATGTCCCTCATGGGCATGGCCCTGTGCATCGGCATCCTCGTCGACGACTCGATTGTCGTATTGGAAAACATCCACCGCCACCTCATGCAGGGCGAAGCACCAAAATCAGCAGCCCTTCACGGCCGGTCGGAAATTGGCATGGCTGCTGTCGCCATCACCCTCTGCGATGTCGTCGTTTTCCTGCCTATTGCCTTCATGACGGGCATGGTCGGCCAGTATTTCAAACAGTTCGGCCTGACCATCGTCTTTGCCACACTCTTTTCCCTCTTCGTTTCCTTTACGCTGACGCCGATGCTGGCATCGCGCCTGTTCCGCCTGGGCCTGAAAATCCCGGACAAACCGATTTGGCATAAAATGGACGCCATCGAAGAAAGCGCCCGCAACCACTATACGTCTATCCTGACCTGGAGCCTGGATCACGCCAAAAAGCTGGTCATCCCCGTCCTGGTCCTGTTTATCGCCGCAGCGGCCCTGATCCCGACGGGCCTGGTCGGTTCGGAATTCATGCCCCAGACTGACGAAAGCAGTTTCCGCATCACCGTCGAACTGCCGACCAATGCCAATCTGACGCGGACGGATAAAGTAGCGCGCCAGCTCGAAGATTACTTGAAGACGGTCCCGGAAGTCACGTACTATACGTCGATGATCGGCGGCAAGAGCCTGAACCAGGCCAATATCCAGGTAACGCTGAAAGACCGGCGCGACCGGTCGCGGACGATATGGCAAGTCACCAACGACGTGCGCCGCTTTGCTGCGGACCACATCTATGACGGCGACGTCCGGGTCAAAGAAGCCCAGGCTTCCGTATCCGGGACGACAGGCGGCTTCGGCGGCGGTTCAGGCAACCTTCGCCTGGAACTGCGCGGCAAGGACAGCGAGGCCCTGCTGGCCCAGTCACGGGCTATCGAACAGATGATGAAGACCGACATCGCCGGCCTGCGCGACATCAGCAGCTCCTACCAGGACGGCATGCCCGAATACCAGCTCGTCGTCGACCGTAATAAGCTGAAACAATACGGCACGTCCCTGAGCGATCTGAACGACACCTTTTCCAATGCCATCAGCGGCCAGAAAGCCGGCGTCCTGGCCAATGACGCCAAAAACGACAACAACGACACGGATATCTACGTCCGCCTCAAAGGGGCCGACGCCTTCCGCCTGTCCGACTTGGAAACGATTCCCCTCAACGCCAACGGCCACATCATTTACATCGCCGACGTAGCCAAGGTCCAGGCCGGGACAGGACCGGTGACGATCCGCCGGACCGACAAGGAACGGAGCATCACCCTCGGCGGCTCGCCTCAGGGACGGCCGCTGAACGAGGTCATCCAGGACGTGGCGAATCACCTGAACGCCATGGACCTGCACGGCGTGACTTTCCGCTTCACCGGCCAGGCCGACCAGATGACGACGACCTTCACGGACTTGGGCGAAGCCCTGCTCCTGTCGCTCATCCTGATATTCATGATCCTGGCCATCCTCTATGAATCGGTCAAGACGCCATTCATCCGCATGTTCTCGCTGCCCCTGGGCCTCATCGGCTCCCTGTTCCTGCTCTTCTTGACCAATAATACGCTGAACCTCTATTCCCTTATCGGCATCCTGGTCATGGATGGCCTGGTCGCCAAGAATGGGACGCTCCTCCTGGACTATACGCTGACCCTCATGCACGAACAGGGCCTGGACCCGCGCAGCGCCGTCATCCAGGCCGGCCGCGTCCGGCTGCGTCCTATCTTCATGACCACCCTGACCATGGTCGTCGGCATGCTGCCTACGGCCCTGTCCATGACGGCCGGGGCGGAAACGCGGGCCAGTATGGCCGTCGTCGTCATCGGCGGCCTGCTGACATCGACAGTCTTCACACTGGTCATTATCCCGATTCTTTTCGTCTTCATGGAAAAGCACAGCCTGTTCCGACGAAAGAGTGCCTAAAAAAAGTCCTGCCCTGGTGGCAGGATTTTTTGTTTTATTATAGAATAATATATACATATATAGAAAATGCATCGGGCTCAATGAAGGAGGACTGACCTATGAACGATAGATACACACCGACATTTAATATTCACGAAGCCGTGCGCAAGACTTTACCTTATATGATGGAAATGCGCGAATATTTCCATGCCCATCCGGAATTGAGTGAAAAAGAATTCGATACGTGCAAGACGATATTCCAGGAACTGTCCCTCATGGGCATCGAAGACGTTAAAATCATCGCCGGCACAGGCGTCACCGGTCTGATCCACGGCGCCCTGCCCGGTCCAGTCATCCTCTTGCGGGCCGATATCGACGCCCTGCCGCTGACGGAAAAATTCGACTGCCCTTATTCGTCCCTCGTCGACGGCGTCATGCACGCCTGCGGCCATGACGGCCATGCAGCCAATCTCCTGGGCGTCGCCAAAATCCTCAACAAGCACAAAGACTGCCTGCGCGGCACGATCCGCCTGGCCTTCCAGCCGGCAGAAGAAGGCAACGGCGGCGCCGCCCGCATGATCGACGCCGGCATCCTCAACAACCCCCGCGTCGACTATGCCCTGGGCCTGCACGTCGCCGGCAGCCTGCCCAAGGGGTACGTCGGCATCGGCCGCGGTGAGATTTCGGCGTCCTGTGACGACTTCACCATCACCCTCCACGGCCGCGGCGGCCACGGCTCCCAGCCGTCCCTGTGCATCAGCCCCATCCAGATGGGCATCGACATCATCCAGTCCATCCAGAACTTCGTCTACAACTGCCATGCCGACGGCGATGGCGTCGTCCTCACCTTCGGCCAGTTCCAGGCCGGCCACAGCCCGAACGTCATCCCGGAAACGGCCGAACTGAAAGGGACCCTGCGGACATATAACGAAGAAAAGCGGAAACGCATCCTCGACGCCATTCAGGCCATCCTGAAAAATGTCACTACCACTTACGGCGGCACCTTCGACCTGGACGTCGTCCCCTTCTCGCCAGTCTGCGTCAATGACGACGGCGTCACCGACCGGGTCGTCCACATCCTCCAGGACCACTGTTCCCACCGCGTCGACCTGGTCCCCTTGAAGCGCGGCTCCGGCTCGGAAGACTTCGCTTATTTCAGCGCCGCCGTGCCCAGCTCGTTCTACTACGTCGGCGTCTACAGCGACGCACCGGTCATCGGCCATTCACCGGAATTCCATTGGGACAGCAACGCCTTGAAGTACATGTGCGAAACGATGCTCACCATCGTCTATTACTTTGAAAGTTATGCCTGAGCTTCCCAGTTGTCTAATTCCATATTGAGCGTATAATGAGGGGTATCCATCTTGAAAAAGGAGTGATACCCCTCATGGTATTCTGGTTCATCATCGAACACACGATGCTTCCCATTTTCTTTCTCGTCGTCCTCGGTTATTTCCTCGATAAGAAATTCCACCTCGACGTAAAGACCTTATCGAAGCTCATGTTTTTCCTGGTCATCCCCAGTTTCATCTTTACCAATATCTATACGACGCAATTCCCGGCGACGAGCATCAACATCATCGCGGCCATCGCCATCTTCATGGTCATCTGCTTCGTCATCGCCAACATCGTCGGCCGTATCCGCCACTACGATGCAGCCATGCTGGAATCGTGCCGCAATGCCTTCATGTTCAACAACACGGGAAATCTCGGCGTCGCCCTGATCATCCTCGTCTTTTCCCACGACCCCTTCGTCGTCAACGGCCAGACGCCGTATCTGGCCGAAGCTATGGTTGTACAGATCATCATCTTCATGATCCAGAGCATCTCCCTCAACACGCTCGGCCTCTATCAGGCCGGCCGGGGCCGCCTGACGGCCAGGGATACGCTATCTGTTATGTTCCACATGCCCCTGCTCTATGTCCTGGCTGCGGCCCTCATCGCCCGCTACGTCGGCTGGGACGCCAAGGACTTCTTCCTGTGGCCTATCATGGATATGGCCAGCAAGGCCCTCCTGCCCCTGGCCATGGTCAGCATCGGTGCCCAGTTGTCGCAGACGAAGATCCAATGGCTCGACAAGGACGTCTGGATTGTCAGCATCCTCAAGATGACGGTCCTGCCCCTCATCGGCCTGGCCATGATCTACCTGGCCAATGCCTTCCGGCCCGGCACGTTCACAGCCGTCAGTGCCACGGTCTTCCTCATCTACTGTGCCATCCCGACGGCCGTCAATACGGCCCTGTTTGCCATCGAGTTCGACAACAACCCCGATTACACCACGCAGGTCGTCATGAACACGACGGCCCTGAGCGCCGTATCCCTGACTTTCTATATTTTCCTGGGGCACATTCTTTTCGTCTGAATGATATACTTTTTATCTGTTCGTTACTAAAATCAATATATCCCAACTTTTATTAAAAGAATTTCAAAAAAAGTTATTGACATGACGCGTTTTTACTTATATAATGATTTCATCAACAGAATAGCAGCGGCAAAGGAGCCTGGAAAGAGAGAGCATAAACTATCTTTCCAGGCTTTTCGTATATTCTGGCGATAATAAAATATGACAGTAGACAATGATGTCTTTTCCCCGATGGTTCCATCAGGAAAGGCATCTTTTTTATTTGTCAGGAGGTTGGGAATTATGAAAAAATTATGGTCACGTTTAGGAGTGCTGCTCCCGTGTCTGCTCATGGCAGCGCCGGCAGCCTTCGCTTCCGATCCGGGGACGATCGATACAGGCGATACGGCCTGGGTCCTCATCAGCGCAGCCCTGGTATTCATCATGACACCGGGCCTTGGCTTCTTCTACGGCGGCATGGTCCGCAACAAGAACGTCTTGACGACGATTATGCAGAGCTTCTTCATCGTCGCCATGATTTCCGTAGAATGGATCCTCATCGGCTATGCCATGACTTTCGGTACGGATATTAATGGTTTCATCGGTTCTCTTGATAAAGTCGGTCTTACCGGCGTCGGCATGGCTGTCCTGGAAAACGGGACGATTCCGGAAATGGCTTTCGTCGCCTTCCAGTGCATGTTCGCCGTCATCACACCGGCCCTGATTACCGGCGCTTTCGCCGAACGCATGAAGTTCCACGCTTTCGTCGTCTTCATCCTGCTCTGGGCTATCTTCATCTACAACCCCATGGCACACTGGGTCTGGGGCGGCGGCTTCCTGGCTAAACTCGGTGCCCTCGACTTCGCCGGCGGCCTGGTCATCCACATCCTCTCCGGTGTTTCGGGCCTGACCCTCTGCGTCCTCCTGGGCAAACGCTATGGCTATGGGAAAATCCCCATGGTTCCGCATAACCTGCCTATGACCGTCCTCGGCGCAGCCCTCCTCTGGTTCGGCTGGTTCGGTTTCAACGCCGGCAGTGCTCTCGGCGCCAACGCACTGGCTGCCAGCGCGTTCATCGCTTCTCAGGCCGCTGCCGCTGCCGCTACGGTCACCTGGGTCGCTGTCGAATGGATTGTCCAGGGTAAACCGACCATCCTCGGTGCCGCTTCGGGCTGCATCGCCGGCCTGGTTGCCATCACACCGGCAGCCGGCTTCGTCGCTCCCCTGCCGGCCTTGATTATCGGCGCTGTCGGCGGTGTCATCTGCTACTTCGCCGTCGCCGTCGTCAAAGCCAAACTCGGTTACGACGATTCCCTCGACGCCTTCGGTATCCACGGTATCGGCGGTACATGGGGCTCCATCGCCACCGGCCTCTGGGCTACGACGGAAGTCAACCCGGCCGGGGCTGACGGCCTCTTCTACGGCAGCTCGGATCTGCTCGTCGCTCAGATTATTTCCACTGTCGTCGCTTACGCCCTGGCCATTGTCGGCACGTTCATCATCTTCAAGATCATCAGCCTCTTCATGACGGTCCGCACCGATAAGAATGAAGAAATCACAGGCCTGGACATTGGCGAACACGGCGAACGGGGTTATAATTATGCTATCATGTCCGGCAGCCCCTTCGGCGAAACGCCGGCGACGCCGCTCGGCAATGCATCCTTGGACAATGCCGCCGTCAACAACGCAGGCATTAACGGTCGTAACTTATAGAGGTGATACGAATGGAAGAACATCCGATTACAAAAGTAGAAATCATCACTCGTCCGAGTAAATTGGAAGAGCTCAAAGAAGCCCTGAACAACATCGGTGTCATGGGCATGACTGTCAGTCAGGTCTTCGGCTGCGGCCTCCAGAAAGGCTACGTCGAAGTCTACCGCGGCCAGCGGTACAACATCAACCTCCTGCCAGGCATTAAAGTCGAAACGGTCGTCTGTGAAGTGCCGGTCGACAAAGTCGTCGAAGTCGCCCAGAAAGTCTGCAAGACAGGCAAACCGGGCGACGGCAAGATCTTCATCTACCGCCTGAACGATGCCGTCCGCATCCGGACAGGCGAACGAGGACCTATCGCCATCATGGACGAAAAGTGAGTGTACAAACGGGGCTGCCGCATCGCGACAGCCCCTTTCAAGTTGTTAGTGGCTAGTTGTTAGTTGTTAGCGGATGGGTTTAAATTTAAAGGTCTTTTCTACAAACTATAAAGCACAAGGTGTTTCGCATGATGATATAAATCTTCGTATGACGGCCCCGCTTTTTGTTATTAGGGGCTAACAACTTATCATTTTTGCGCTATAATAGCGTCATGAAAGAAAAATCCACTGCAACTACTCACAAGAGGAGGAATTCAACGTATGGTCAAAATCGGCAATGTTGCCCTCGACAATGGCATGCCTAAAATCTGTGTCCCCCTTGTCGGTCATTCTACGAACGAACTCGTCCAGGAATGCCGCTATCTCCAGGATAAAATCTACGACGTCGTCGAACTGCGCATCGACTTCTTGAAAGACGTCACGTCCCTCGACGCTGTCGGCGAAGCTTTGGCCGCTGTCCGCCAGGAATTGCCAAACGGCGCTATCCTGTTCACGTTCCGTACTAAAGAAGAAGGCGGCGAAACGGAAGTTCCTGAAAGCTACTATTTCGACCTCATCGGCTACGCTATTAAAAGCGGTAAAGTCGATGCCGTCGACGTCGAATACTTCCGCGACCGCGCCAGCATCGAAAAAGCACTGGTCGTCGCGAAAGAACACGGCGTAACGGTCATCATGAGCAACCACGACTTCGACAAGACGCCGTCTTTCGATGAAATCACTGGCCGCCTCATGGGCATGAAGAAACTCGGCGCCGATGTGGCCAAACTGGCCTGCATGCCGAACTCGGCTAAAGACGTCCTGACCCTCTTGTCGGCAACAGAAGCCGTCAAATCCCAGTATCCCGATGAACCGATCATCACCATGTCCATGGGCAGACTCGGCGCCATCAGCCGCATCAGCGGGGAAATCTTCGGCTCTGCCCTGACCTTCGGTTCGGCTAAAAAAGCCTCTGCACCGGGCCAGCTGGAAGTCACGACATTGCAACAAATCCTGCGGGCCCTTCACTGAGGCCTTCATATATTTCTGATAAGTGCTTCAAGGGCATAGAGTACTTCTTCCATGCTTTTATCATTGACAATGCAATAATCAGCCGCTTCACGGTAAAGTGTGATGCGTTCTTCGTAGAGCCGGTAGACTTTCTGCCGGCCCTCTTTTAATAAGGGGCGGACAGCTACATCTACATCGGAGACGATATCATCTGGTGAACGGTCGATAAAAAATACTTTGCCCGTCTTTTTTAAAATAGCCATATTTTCCGGACGTTTGATGACGCCGCCGCCACAGGCAATGATAACGCCCTGCTTGGCAGCCAGCGTACGACTGGCTCGGACTTCGGCATCGCGGAAGCAGTCTTCACTGACGGCGAAGAGTTCCGGGATGGTCTTACCTTCCTGTTCTACGATGACGTCGTCGGCGTCGTAGAAATCACGTCCTAAGCGTTTCGCCAAAGCTTTCCCTAAAGTACTCTTACCGCATCCAGGCATGCCGATGAGGACAATATTGACCTTATCATTCATAATAAGATTCCATCTCCTTGGCAATTTGTTCAATCACAGACGAATCGATAGTCCGGCCCATCCAGATTTCTTCCGAACCGATGGCCTGAGCGACGAGCATGTACATGCCGTTCAGGGTCTTGGCGCCGTGGCGACGGGCGGCCTGCAAAATCTGCGTGTCTTTCGGGTTATAGACGATATCGACGACAGCCGGAAAGGCGGCGATGATACGTTCCGATGCAGGGCAGCCGTTGACGTCAGGGAACATGCCGACTGGCGTGCAGTTGACCAGGACGTCGCCGCCCTGAGAATATTCAAAGTCCTGATAATCGATAGTATCGGCACCGACGGTCTTCGTGAAGGCGTCGAATTCCGTCTTCGAGTGAGGATGGCGGGATACGACGGTAATCGACTTGGCACCGCTGTCGGCCAGGTACTGGATGATGGCCCGGGCACCGCCGCCGGAACCGAGGACGACGCAGTCCTTCTTTTGGATGCCGATACCGGCATGTTCCAGGGAGCGACCGAAGCCGCTGTAGTCTGTATTATAGCCAAAAATCCCGTTATCTGTAAAATGGAGCGTGTTGACAGCTCCGATGATGCGGGCTTCGCGGGAAATATCCGTCAAGTACGGCATGACGTCGAGTTTGTAGGGAATGGTGACATTGGCTCCCGTATACCCTTCGTCGCGCAGGCGCTGAAGTTCATTTGGGATATCGCTGCGGTCCATTTCCAGGACGCCATACTGATGCTGCCCTTCGGCCTGTAAAATCCTGAATAATTTTTCGTGGATAGCCGGGGAAGCCGTATGACCTAACTTAGCCCCGATGACGCCTAATTTCATCTACATTTCCTCCTTGGTCGGATACGTAATTCCCTAAGATTTTAAAATAATTGCAGTGTTCTGCCAAATTGCGCAGGACCCGGGATGTCGCCGGATTGCGCAGGTTGCCCATGACGTCGATGTGGAAAAAGTATTCAAAGGGCCGGCCCTTGAGGGGCCGCGATTCCAGATGAGTCATGTTCATGCCGTTATAGAAGAAGTAGCCCAGGACGTGATACAAGGCGCCTGGCCGGTGCTGTGTCGTCAGGACTAGGGTAATCTTGTCGGCCTCTGGCGACTGTTCCATATCGGCGGCGATGATGAAGAACCGCGTATAATTCATGGTATTGTCATTAATATGTTCCACCAGGACATCGAGGCCGTACATATCAGCTGCCGTCTTGTTGGCAATGGCAGCGATATGGGGGTCCTCCATTTTTTGAACCTGTTCGGCACTCTGAGAGGTACTGAAATAGGGGTGGAGCTGCCATTCGCCGTGGTGCTTGAGGTAACTGCGGCACTGGTTCAGGCCCTGCGGATGCGAATAGACTTCGCGGATGTCTTCGAGTTTCGTCCCTGGCAGGGTCAAGAGGCAATGCTCTACTTTGACGTATTTTTCGCCGACGACGCAGCAATCGTAGCGGTGGATGAGGTCGTATACATCGGTGATGCCGCCAGTCGATGAATTCTCGATGGGCAGGACGCCGTAACGAGCCTGACGGGTAGCGACAGCCTGAACGACGTCTTCAAAGTGAGAGCCATAAGCAGGCGAAATATTCTTGCCGGCAAAATAAGACTTCATGGCTTCATACGTATACGATCCGGGCTGGCCGAAACAGGCGATGTTCAATGGCATATCTTCAGACGCATCCATTACCAGCACCGCCCTTTCTCTGACAAGCAGACGTCGAGGATAGCCCAGGCAGCGGCCGCTTCGACGACGGGAATGGCGCGCTGGACGATGCAGGGATCGTGGCGGCCCTTGATGACGAGGTCGCAGTTTTCCTTCGTGTCCGTGTCGATGGTTTCCTGTTTCTGGCTAATCGACGCCGTCGGCTTGACGGCCAGGCGGAAGACGACAGGCATGCCGTTGGTGATGCCGCCGTTGATGCCTCCGTTGTGGTTGGTCCGGGTCTTGACGGCATCGCCATCGTAATAAAAGGCGTCGTTGGCCTGGGAGCCGCGGAGGTCAGCCAGGGCGAAGCCGTCGCCGAATTCGATGCCCTTGACGGCCGGTACGGAGAACATCATGTGACTGAGCTGGCTTTCGACAGAGTCGAAGAACGGGTCGCCGATGCCGGCAGGAAGGCCTGTCACCATACATTCGATGACGCCGCCGACGGAATCGAGGTCGTTCTTGGCCTCCAGGATTTTTTCTTCCATCGGGCCGGCCTGGGCCTTATCGAGGACGGGCAGTGTTTCCTTTTTCAGCGCCTGCAGGGTTTCTGCTGTTTCCCCGGCAGCATCAAAGGGCTTGTCGGCGATGCCGGCCAGGCGCAGGATATGGGAGCCGATGGTAATGCCGTGGCGGGCCAGTATCTGCGAAGCGACGGCACCGGCAAAGACCAGGGGCGCCGTCAGACGGCCTGAGAAGTGGCCGCCGCCGCGGTAATCGTTGAAACCGCCATAGCGTATCTTGCCGGAATAATCGGCATGGCCAGGCCGCATGATGTGGCGCAGCTGGTCGTAATCCCGCGAGTGCTGGTCACTGTTGCGGATGATAGCGCACAGCGGCGTCCCCGTCGTATGGCCGTTGAAAAAGCCGCTTTGTACTTCAAAGGCATCTTTTTCCGAGCGGGCCGTAGACATTTTATTCTTCCCCGGCGCGCGGCGGGCCATTTCAGCCCGGACGGCGTCCCAGTCGATGGCCTCGCCCGACGGCAGGCCGTCGAGGACGGCGCCGATAGAAAGGCCGTGAGATTCACCGAAAATCGTAAGGCCGATCGTTCTTCCAAAGGTATTCATTTTACTCCCCCTCCTTTTGGATGATGCCGCCTAAGGCCTGGAAATCCTGCCAGAATTCCGGATACGATTTGCGGACACACTCAGCGCCTTCGATGCGCAGCGGCTGGCTGCAGCGCTGGGATGCGACGGCCAGGGCCATGGCGATGCGATGGTCGTTCCAGCCGTTGACCGTACCACCGGTAAAACCGCCGACACCGTGGATGATGAGGCCTTCGTCTTCTTCTTCGATATCGCCGCCGATTTTGTTGAGCTCTGTGGCCATGGCGTGCAGACGGTCACATTCTTTCAAGCGGACCCGGCCGGCATGGATGATGCGGGTAATGCCCTTGGCACAGGACGCCAGGACGGTCAGGACCGGGACCAGGTCCGGGCAGTCTTCGACGTCGATGACTCGTCCAGTCAGTTCTGACGGGCAGGCCGTCAATTCCGTCTTGCCTTCGACCTGGCCGCCCATGTCGCGGATGAGAGAGACGATGACTTCGTCGCCCTGAGACGATTTCGACCGCAGACCCGTGCAGCAGATAGCCCGGCCCAGGCTGCCAGCCGAGAGCCAGAAAGCGGCCTGGGAATAATCACCTTCGACGACATAAGTCCCGGATCGATAGTGCTGATTGCCAGGAATCCGATAGGAGCCGTCCCATTCTTTATCGATGACGATGCCGTGCTGGCGCAGGCAGTCGAGGGTCATGTCGACATAGCTGGCCGATTCCAGCGGCGTCGTACTGCGCAGGACCGAGTCGCCGTCGAGAAGGGGCAAGGTCATGAGCAGGCCCGTGAAGAATTGAGAGCTGACGTCGCCGGCCAGGGAATACGTCCCGGGCTGCAAGGTCCCCGATACGGTCAGGGGCAGGGCGCCTTCCGTCGTTTCATAAGTGATGCCCTTTTCATCAAAGAGTTCATAATACGGCGTCAACGGCCGTTTGGCCAGGCGGCCTTTGCCGGAAAAAGTAACCTTATTGCCGCTGAGGATGGCGACGGGAATGAGGAAGCGCAAGGTCGATCCCGATTCATTGGCATCGACGGCCAGCGGCTGGCCCTGAGGCTTCAAGCCGCCTTGGACGCGATAGGCAGCCCGGCCGGAATGAGCTGAAACGGCAGGTGTGATGTCGGCCCCTAAAGCCTTCAGGATATCACACGTCGCTTCGATGTCCTGGGATAGGGAGATGTTGTCGACCAGGCTTTCCCCTTCGGCCAGGGCCGCGCAGATGAGGTCGCGGTGGCCGATACTTTTAGAAGAAGGCGCTTCTACCGTCCCTTGTAAGGTATGTGGTGTAATGATGACATTCATTGGGCGTCCTTCTTTCGGATGTATTTCGGCAGGTCTTCCGCAGCCAGCGGCAGCAGGCGGGCCTTGCCGATTTCTTCGATAATGACCAGGGTAATATGGTTGCCGCGCATCTTCTTATCATTGCTGATGTAAGGGATGAGTTCTTCAGCCGATGCATCGACATCGATCGGCAGGCCATACTGTTCGAGGACCTTGCGCAGCCGCGCCGTCGTCCCGGCTTTCGTCAGCCCCATGGCTTCGGTGACACCGGTCAGCATGGACATGCCGGCAGCGACGCCTTCACCGTGGGTGTAGTGGCCAAAACCATAACAGCCTTCGATAGCATGGCCGATAGTATGACCAAAGTTCAACATCATACGTTCGCCCATATCAAAGACATCGTGTTCAACGATATCGGCCTTGCTCTGGCAACAGCGTTCGATGATTTCTTCCCAATGCTCGAAAACAGACTGGTCATCGAGCTTTTCCAGGAGTTCAAAGAGGGCCAGGTCGCGGATGCAGCCGTATTTGATGACTTCCCCCATACCGTCGTGGATGAAGCGCTTGGGCAGCGTCGATAGCAGTGCCGGATCGATGAGGACGCCTTTGGGCTGGTAAAAATTGCCGGCCTGATTCTTGCCGCTGGGCAGGTCGATGGCAACTTTTCCTCCAACGCTGCTGTCGACTTGGGAAATAATCGTCGTCGGAATCTGGATAAAGGGAACGCCGCGCAAGAAGGTCGCTGCCGCGAAGCCGCCGAGGTCGCCGGTAACGCCGCCACCGAAAGTCAGGATACAATCGCTGCGGGTAATGCCAGCATCAGAGAGCTGCTGATAGAGGTCTAGGAGGGTCGCTGCGCATTTGTGTTCTTCCCCGGCCGGAAAGACCAGGCGGTGAACGCGGAAGCCAGCCTTTGTTAGAACCGTTTCCAATCGCTGACCGTAGAGGGCATCGACGTTCGAATCACTAATGACAGCCAGGTTCTGCGATTTCGTCAGGTTGCGGATATAATCGCCAGCCCGGTCGAGAAGGCCATTTTCAATATGGATATCATAAGAGTCTTTTCCTAAATCAACGTGAATGTGTTTCATGAACTAATTCCCTTCTCCGCATAGCGGCTTGCTGTAAAAAACGGGTCATCTCTTGGGCATCTTCTTCGGCCAGCATGGTCGAGAAAGATTGCAGGGCTGCGCTGAAGCGGTTGATTTCATACAAGAGGTTGTCTTTATTGGATAAGAACAGCTTGGTCCACAGCGGCGCATTGATGTCGGCAACCCGCGTCCCATCGCGGAAACTGCCGGCTACAAAATACTTGGTCAGCGTATTCATGGATTCGCTGTTGACCAGAGCCGTCGCCAGGACGTGGGGCAGGCTGCTGGTATAAGCGATGAAGCGGTCGTGGTCTTCCGGCGTCACGCGGACGACGTGGGAACAGCCCAGGGCCATGGCCATATCCTTCACAGCCCGGATATGGTCTTCGTCGTTGCCCGCCATGGGGACGAGGATATAATTGGCACCGTTGAAGATATCGGCACTGGCCATGGCATACCCCCGGCCTTCACGGCCTGCCATGGGGTGACCGGGCACGAAATCAACGCCTTCCGGGAGAAGAGCGGCAATAGCCGTCGCCGTATCCCCTTTGATACCGGCTACGTCCGTCAAGACCGCCCCCGGTGCAAAGAAGGCTTTATTTTCTGCCAGGAATCGTATCATCACATCAGCGGCCGTACAAAAGATGACCAGATCCGCCTGCTTCAATGCCTTACTGCCAGCCGTATAGATTTCATCGACCATGCCTTCCTGCTTAGCCTGGTGGAGGGCTTTTTCATCGGGATCGATGGCGATGATATGTCCGACGCCGATGCGCCGCAGGCCGCGGGCATAGGAACCGCCGATGAGGCCCAGGCCGACGATGGCCACAGTCTGTTTCGTATTAAAACCACTAGCTTCCTTATCCATGATTGTCTCCCCCTGTATCCCTTATATTTCCCGGCCGACGACGGGTGCCAGTTTGCGGAGCGAATCCATGAGGTCGGCGAACATGGCCGGCGTAATCGACTGAGCGCCATCGCACCAAGCCCTGTCCGGGTCGTTGTGGACTTCGATCATCAGGCCGTCAGCCCCGGCAGCAACGGCGGCTTTGGCTAGGTCGGCTACCATCCAGCGCTTACCCGTCGCATGGCTCGGGTCGACGACGATGGGCAGGTGGCTCTGGCGTTTGACGGCCAGGACGGCACTCAAGTCGAGGGTGTTGCGGGTGTACGTTTCAAACGTCCGGATTCCCCGTTCGCAGAGGATGACGTTGTGGTTGCCTTCGGCCATGATGTATTCAGCCGACATGAGCCATTCTTCGATGGTCGCGCTCAGGCCCCGCTTGAGCAGGACCGGCTTGCGCGTCTTACCGACGGCTTTGAGGAGGTCGAAGTTCTGCATGTTCCGGGCCCCGATCTGGATGATGTCGACGCCATCTTCGAGGAAGACCGGCAGTTTGTCGGCCGACATGATTTCCGTAATGACCGGCAGTTTCGCCTTGCGGCCGGCGTCGCGGAGCATGTCGAGGCCCTTGTTGCCTAAACCCTGGAAGGAGTACGGCGAAGTACGCGGCTTGAAAGCACCGCCGCGAAGGATGTTGGCACCGGCCTTGGCGACGTCGTAGGCGACGCCTTCGATCTGGTCCGGCGTTTCAATGGAGCAGGGACCGGCGATGACGGCAAGTTTCTTGCCGCCAATGGTCACGCCGCTGTTACCGACGGGAATGACCGAATCCTGGGGATGGAACGCCCGGCTGGCCCGTTTGTACGGGACTTCGACGCGCATGACCTTGTCGACACATTCATAGCTCTGTATCTGTTCGACATCGACGACTTCCGTATTGCCGACGAGGCCCATGACAGTCTGGCGGGCGCCTTTACTGATATCGACCTGCAGGCCCTTGGCCTTGATGGCATCGACTAATTTTTTCGCTTCTTCTTTCGGTGTGTTTGCTTTCAATACAATGATCATAACTTTTTCCTCCATTCCAGCAACAAAAAAAGCAGGCTCACATGAGCCTGCTTCTAAGATTCTCGTTTATCGCCTTTTCCTCGCGTCTTGCTTAGGCAGCCATAGCCGGCTGGCACGGAAAAGGTGGAAGTCTTCTCATGCTTACATCGGTTTTATTGAATTCGTCGTAGCAAAAATAACCAGCGCTAAAATACAGGTAGCCCCAGCTAAAATAAGTAAAGACGTATTCAATTACCTGATGTAAGAATGACGTGTTCATAGGAATCTCCTTGTGCAACATTTAAAAATTCGTTGTCGTCATTGTATACCCCGGGGAAATAATTGTCAAGGTAAAAAAGCAGGGATTCTCTGTATAGATATGAGAATCCCCGTGGACAATCGTTTTACTGACGGATATATTGTATACTATTTTCGCATATCATCTATGTCTTTTACCAAGAAGGCGGAATGGCTGTCGTGACGACGCGGAACGTATAGCCCTGCCCTTTCAGGAGATGGATGATGTCCGGCAGGGCGTCGACGGTCGCACCGTGGCCATAGGCATCGTGCATGAGGATGACCAGATGGCGATGGAGATAGGGCCGCAATTGCAGCTGCTGCTTTATGTTTTCCACTTCTTTATCGGCTGTCTTGCCCGTCCCGTCAGCATCGCCGGTCAAGGCATTCCAGCCGACTTCGATATAGCCGATGTTGTTGATAGCCGTCCAGAAGTCCTTGGTGAAGTGCCCTTCCGTACCGCCAGGGGCGCGAGAAATGATGGGCCGGACGCCGAGAATCTTATAAATTTCTTCTTCTGTCTGCAAGAGCTCGTCCGTATAAGCCTTGGGCGAAACGTATATTTTCTTATAATCATGCGTATACGAATGGACGCCGATGGCATTGCCAGACTGGTAGATTTTCTTGACCACATCAGGGTAGCGGACGACATTCTGGCCGGTCAGGAAGAAGGTAGCATGGATGTTTTCCTTTTTCAGGATATCCAGAATGCGCGACGTATTCTTATCGTTCGGGCCGTCGTCAAAGGTCAGATAGACGACGTTGTCACCATAATAATAATCCCGCGTCTTGCCGTATGTCGTGGGCAGGCCCTTTTCCTGACGCTGCCGGGTCGTATATTTATCGTACACCGGTTTATCATTATCGACAGGAGGCAGGGAGAAATCATCACCGATCAGAGCTACGTCAGGCTTGCTGGAAAGGACCTGCGGCACCGGGATATGCCGGGCTTCGGCCGCTGCCATGACGCGGTCGCGGTCGAAATTCAGGAAAAGCCCCAGCGAAGCCAGGAAGAAAAGTAAGATACATCCCAAAAACAGTCTGCCTTTTTGTTTCATTTTTGCTTACATCCGTTTCTTTTTGACATTACCATAGTGAATATACTGGCGTATCGTACACGTTTCCCGATAGCCATCGGCCAGGACGCTGGCCGTCAGGTCGAAGTCTTCCAAATCGTCGAGGAGGGCTTCGGTCATGCGGTGCTGGACGGCATTATAGCCCGTGCAGAAGAGGATCCGCGGGCAGCGCACGCCGCGGAACAGTCCCCGCGGATGCTTGATGAGCTTGGCCAGCATGGCCGGCGTAATGACAGCGCCGCAAGGACGGCCCATGATGGCCGCTGCCGTTTCGACGCCTTCGATTTTTTCGGCGCTGATGACGTTGCCCAGCATCTGTAAATTGAGGACACCGATGACGGTATCGCAGGAAGCCGGCAGGGGTACATCGTCTGCCAGCGGGGCCTTGAGCCACTTATTGCCGGCTGCATCGCCTTCGATGAGGATGTACCAGGCCGGGTGGCGCATCTTGATGTCATCGATGACCTTGGGGTCGAGGCCGATATAGCGGTCCTGGTCGTCGAGGCCGGCGAACCACGCCGGGACGTGGCCGGCGGCAATGCGTTCAGCGCAGAAGGCTTCGCCCTTTTCCATATCTTCCGTGCAGATGACGTCAAAGGGTTCGACATTATCGACACGCGTGCTGTCCATGGGAACGATGCTGCTGACCATGATCGGCAGATGACCGCCGTGGCCGTAAGTCCCCAGCCGTTCCAATACGGTCGTCTTACCACCGGCACCGACAATAGCCGTAATGCCGGGTTTCAACATACGTCGCCAACGATTATCTTCAAACATGAAAGTACCCCCTTCTGGAATTCACTTCTTCACAACATAACGATTATAGCCTTTCCAGGCCGATTTGATGAGGCCGCGGACCATATCGATGGTCAGGGCCCGCCGTTCTTCTTCGGAGCAGGTGCCGAAATTGCCGAAATCGAGTTCTTCACTGGCCAGATGGGCCACATTTTCTTTGACGGCCATGCCCTTTTCCGTCAGTTCTTCACTGGCCGAGCGGGCAATGGCAGCCAGGCCGGGACGGCCGCCGACGACGATGCACCACGAATCTTCCCGCATGGCGACGGCACCGACCAGATACGGTTCATCTGCCGGCAGCTTGCGATAGGCTTTATAGGCCGTATAGACAGCTTCTTTGGCAATGGAAATGCCCGTTACCAGTTCACCCATGGGCGGGCAGTGCAAATAGTCATCCAGGCTCATGCAGCCTTTATCCTGCAGCTGTACATCGACGTGGAGGGACAGGAGGATCGGCAGGAGGACGGAAAAAGGCGCTTTCCCCGAAATGACGCCGCCCAGCGTGCCGTAGCGCTGGACGTTTTTATCGGCTACGTCACTGATGGCCTTGCTGATGGCTCCGCCGGCAAACTCCTGGATGACCGGGGAAATCTTGATCTGCCAAAGCGGTGTCATGGCGCCGATGACGATGTCGTCTTCCCGTTCTTCGATATACTGCATCCCGGCTTTCGACAAATCGACAGCCAGGTCATAATGGTCTTTTTTATATTTCAAGCCCTGCGTTCCCGCCAGGAAAACAGCCGACGCAGCCTGCCGATAAGCAGCGTAGGCTGCGGCCGGATTATCCGGGACCAGGGTCGTCGTACTGGTAATCACGATACTGAAAATCTCCTTTCTGCCTAGTTAAGGGATGTCGTCGAAGAACCAGTCTTCCAGGGCCACGTTCGGCCTGTCCTTGTTGAGCAGGAAAGACCCGCCACATTCATCGACGACAGCATCGACAAGGGCGTCGACGCCGATGTCGCTGCACAAATCCATTTCTTCTTTATATAAAAGGATGGGCATGAGAAGTTCCACCGTCGTACCATCGGCCATGGAAACGCCGCCCAGCTGACCTTCAAACTGGACGATGACCAGGCCGGACAGAGCCGTATCCCTGGCAAAAGGCTCATGGCTTTCCGAGTTGGGCAGGAGAAAGCCATAGGACATCCACACATCATGGACGTGCGGGAACCGCCCCAGCTCCATGAGCAGCCAGATGGGCCAGGCTTCTTCGTCGTTTAGGGAAATATCCCAGTCCTTGCGGAAGGGCCAATCAGCCGGCAGGATGAGGCAGAGTTCGCCGTAGCCTTCTTTCCCGGTCACAAATTCGCCAGCCGGGTAATGCATGGGCGCGGCACTCATGCCGATGGTATGAAGGAGATAGAAGGGTTCTTCTACCGTAGGATATAAGAGCTCTACGTCCACTGCCAGCGGCGTCCCGTCCGGGTCCTGGAAGACACTCCACTGCCGATGAGGAAAGAGGCTGTGGAAATAAGCCTGGACGGCGCGGCCATATTCCTCGTGAGGCCGCTGTATCTTCAAGGTGTCCATCAAGGAAAAAAAGCGAGGCCATCGATAGGACGTAATCGGTAAGGTACTCATCGAATCCCCCCTTTTCGTTATATTCAGCTTCATTATAACATAAATGAGCCCGCTCTGGGCAACCAAAAAGGGGCGCCGCGAACGCGAAGCCCCTCTCCACTATCATGACGATAGACTTTTTAGCCCTCAGGGTTCGTGCCGGAGGGATTCACTGAATCTCATCGCCTGTTCAATTGACGGGATATATCATATCAATAAATAGGGAAATTGTCAAATCACAGCGCCTTCGGCGCGCCTTGTAAAAGGCAGGACGGTATAGTAGAATAAAGGAGAATGGAACGCACTATATTAACCGCAAAGGGATGACTACATTGAAGGTACGCTGGGTAGAATTAAACCGTTTTGAAGCTGAACTGATCCTCGAATTCGCCTGCCAGCCCAAGGATGCTCCCGTTTCTGCCAGCCTGTGCCGTATGATATACCGCCGTCTCGAAGGCCAGCCGGCACTGGCACAGAACCAGCCGGGACTCCAGGACGGGGAGGCGTAAAAGGCAGCCTCACTCTTCCATCGCTTTTTCTAATCGAGCGGCGATGGCCTTCCCCGTTTCGGTCCGGGCCAGGCCGCCATCGGAGGTTTCTTTCAGGGCGACTGGCATGAGGCGGCCGATTTCCGCCATGGCCGCAATGACTTCATCTGGCGGGATGACGCTCTTGATGCCGGCCAGGGCCATTTCAGCAGCCGCCAGGGCTTCAACGGCAAAGACGGCATTGCGCTTGACACAGGGCACTTCGACCAGGCCCGCTACGGGATCGCAGGCCAGGCCCAGCGTGTTTTTCATGCACAGGGCAAAGGCCTGGAGGATCGTATCGTTATCGCCGCCGGCCATTTCGGCTACGGCCGCTGCCGCCATAGCCGCAGCCGTCCCACATTCGGCCTGGCAGCCGCCGACGGCACCGGCGACAGAGGCATTGCGGGAAACGACGGCGCCGATACCCGCTGCCGTGAACAAAGCATCGACCAGTACGGGACGGGGCGTCTGCATTTCTTCGGCAGCGGCCATCATGACGGCCGGCACGATGCCGCAGGAACCGGCTGTCGGGCAGGCGACGATTTTGAACATCTTGGCATTGGCTTCACTGACGGCCAGGGCATAGACAGCCGCCTTATGCGCCAAGGGGCCCAGTAAATTCGGCGCCTTTTCAGCCAGTTTATGGGCATCGCCGCCGACGAGGCCGCTGACCGATTTTCCCGGGTCCTTCATGCCGGCATCGATGGATTCCTGGAACACATCGAGACGGCTGGCCATGATGGCCCGTACTTTTTCTTCCAGTTCTTCTGACGACTCTACTTCATGACGCACGACGATGTCTGACAGAGTCGTCTTTTCTTTTTCTGCCAGGGCCAATAAGTCATGAAGGGTCTTATATTCATATTTATACATCTTATTCCTCCTAGAGCGGCAGCAGCGTGACGACGCTTTCAATGGCTGTAATATTCTGTATCATGTGGACGATTTCATTGGGAACAGGGCTGTCCGTGCAGACGATCATGACGGCTGTTTCGTTCTTGGCACTGCGGAAGACGCGCATATTCGATACATTGATATGACCGATGGCCAGGACCGTCGTCGCCTGGGCGATGATGCCCGGCTGGTCCCTGTGGACCGTAATCAGTGTATGTTCTTCCCCATTCAGGGCCACTTCTGCCCCGTTGATTTCGCGGATTTCGATTTTACCGCCACCCAGGGAGACGCCGAGGACTTCCATCTTCCGGCCAGACGCGCCGGTCATGGCGATGCGTACCGTGTTGGGATGGTCCACTTCTTCATCGGACCGGTGGAATTCAATAGCCAGGCCCTGGTCTGCGGCAATGGCAAAGGACGTGCGCAGGCGGACATCGTCGGCAGAAAAGCCGAGCAGGCCGGCGACGAGGGCCCGGTCCGTACCGTGACCCTTATAGGTCTTGGCAAAAGAACCATAGACAGTGATGACCGCCTTTTTCGGTTCATCTTTCAGGATTTCCCGGGCCATGAGGCCAATCCGGGCGGCACCCGCCGTGTGGGAACTGGACGGCCCGATCATGACAGGGCCGACCACATCAAAAACTCCCATGAGAAAACCTCCTTACAGTTTTTATAGTCTGATTTCTTGTTGTAGATGTAAGCTATAAATGTACGTTTCTTCGACGGGCCGGTGCGTAATCTGTTCGACAGCCCGCTTGTATAATGCCAGCTGGACGGCATAGCGTCTGCGGAAGGCGTCTGCCGTTTCCAGCCGGTCCGACTTATAATCGACGAGGATCCAGGCATCATCTTCGCGGAAAAGGCAGTCGATGACCCCTTGGATCAAAATCTGTTCGCCCGTTTCTGTCTCAGGCAGAGGATCGCCGCCAGCTAACAGGACAGTGAAGGGATATTCGCGATGCAGCTCCGGCGATTCGGCCATGCGCCGGCCTATATCGGACTGACAGAAAGCTGCCAGGACCGGCACATAGACCAGCTTGGCCTCTTCCCGGCTCAACAGGCCCTGGCGGACAAAGGCGTCGATTTCACGACGCAAAGTCGCCGTCGTCTGATCGGCAGCCGGCGTGATATACTGCAAGGCCTTGTGCAGGGCCGTCCCGCGCTGAGCTCCGCTGACAGCCGCTTCTTCTCCGGCCAGCCAGGGCGGCAGGGCGGCAAAGGCATCGTCCTCACCGGGCGCCGGCGGGATGACGGCCGCAGCCGGGACAGACAGGGCGGCTTCGTCTTGCAGTTCATCGCTGTGCAGTTCCTGATATCGCCGCTTGACTTCGGATACGGAAAACTTGGCCGCTGTCCGGACAGCCTGGGGATAGGCATACTGCCAGGATAACTGTTCGTCCAGCCAGGACGGGACAGGCGTGCCGGTCAAGTCGCCGCGCCGCAGGGCTTCCAGCCGCGGTTCCCCATCATAGGCGCCTTCTTCAACAGTCCCTGCCGGGACGGCCTTGGCGATGCGCACCTGCCAGACCGCATCCTGCCAGGCCGCACCGGGACGGGCATAATCAGCATCGGCCTTGGCCCCGAAGGGGGCCAGGGCAGCCGGCATGACCCAGTCGAAATACGATTTGGCCTGAGCCGGATTGAGGTGGCTCGTCCAGCGCTGCCAGTCACGGTCGATGTGGCTGCTGTGGCCCGTCAGGATAAGCTGGTCCCTGGCGCGGGTCATGGCGACATAGAGGATGCGCTCTTCTTCGGCCGTCCCTTCCCAGCGCAGCTGGGCGGCGATACCGCTCCAGATGAGCGTCGGATAGGATATGCGCCATTCCGGGTCATACTGCTTGAGACCGATGCCCAGGCGATTGTGAAAGAGTATCTGGTCCTGCGTGTCGCGGCGGTTGAAGGCCTTGCCCATATCGGCGACGAAGACGACGGGGAATTCCAGGCCCTTGCTCTTATGGATACTCATGATGCGCACGACGTCTTCCTTTTCACTGACGACTTTAGCCGGCGCCAGGTCCAGGCCGTCTTCTTTCATCTTATCCATGAGCTGCAGGTAGCGGAAGAGGCCGCGGAAGCCGGCTTCTTCGTACTGCCGGGCCCGGTCGTACAGGGCTTTCAGATTGGCCTGGCGCACGTCGCCGCCAGGCATGGCCCCGACGAAGTCGACATAAGCCGTATCATCATACAGGCGCTGCAAGAGTTCTGCCACGCCGTGGCGGCGGCTGTACGTGCGCCACGAATCAAAGGCGGCCATGAACTGCTGCAGGTCCTCTTTTTCATCTACGCCGTCGGGCAGCGAAGCAACAAAGGCCGGCAGGTTCTGCCACAGCGTCCCGTCACCGGCCAGGCGGACACCGGCCAGGGCCGTCTCATCCAGGCCGACCAAAGGCGACCGCAGGACAGCCGCCATGGCCAGGTCCTGTTCGGGATTATCGATACAGCGCAGGAGGGCCAGCATGACCTGGACTTCGACGGCGGCAAAATAACCGCCACTCTGTTCGGCATATGACGGGATGCCTCCTTCCTGCAGGGCCTGGATGAGGACGTCGGCCTTGCCGGCCATGGAGCGCAGGAGGACGACGATATGGCGATAAGACAAGGGCTCCAGCGTGCCGTCTTTGCGGGCTGCCATGCGGCCGCTGGCCAGGAGCTCGCCGATGCGGCCGGCAATGAAGCGGCATTCCTTTTCAAAGGCCGTGCTGCCGTCGTCGTCTTCCTCGTCACTCGGCGTCGGCACGATGTCGACTTCGACAGGCCCGCCGATCCAGCGTTCATCGTCCGGAGCCTGCCGGCCGGCGTAGAGTTTTTCCCGTTCACCATAATCCATGCCGGCCGCTTCTGCCGTCATGGCCCGCGAGAAGACAGCGTTCACGGCGTCGAGGACGACCGGAACGCTGCGGAAATTCCGCCCCAGGTCGATGCAGTGCTGCACGGCTTTTTCATCGCGGCTGAAAGACTGGTATTTCTCCAGGAACAGCGTCGGGTCGGCCAGGCGGAAGCGATAGATGCTCTGCTTGATGTCGCCGACCATGAAACGGTTGTCCTCACCGGAAACGAGGCGGGTAATGAGTTCCTGGACGCCGTTCGTATCCTGGTATTCGTCGATGAAGACCTCTTCATACTGGCTGCGCAGCTCTTCGGCTGCCGCCGACGGCACGGGATGTTCCGGCGATGCATCGGGGGCGAGGAGGATCTGCAGGCAGAAATGTTCCAAGTCGCTGAAATCGATCCAGCCCTTTTCCTTCTTCGCCGCCCCATAAGCTTTGGCAAAATCCAGGGTCAGCGTCACCAGGCCATCCATGACGGGTTTCATGGCCCGCATGCCGTCGAGCCATTCTTCCGGCGTCGCCGAGAAATAGACGGACTGCAAGGTCTTGATCACGTCTTTCTTGACATCGTCACGCACTTTCTTGCACCGTTCCCAGACGGCTTTATCGTCATCCGATAATTTCCGCAGTGACTTCAGGCGCGGGAAGTCGATGGCCCGGACAAAGCGGCTCAAATCATTCCAGGACCGGGCCTGGGCGGCCTGCCGGAGAGCTGCCTGTTCAGCCACGAAGGTATCGCAGGCCGGCGCAAAGGCTTCGCGCTGGCGCAGGTGATAGAGCACGCCGTCATAGAGGTGGGCATCTTCTTCAAGGATACGGCGGACGGCATCCTTGATGGGGCCGGCCCAGACCATATCGTCGATGACGGCGTCCGGCGCCACGTCATAAGCTCGGGCCGCCTCTTTCAGCCAATGTTCCGGCCAGGCCAGGCTGCGGGCATAGGTATACATGCGGCTTACTGTATCCATGAGGATGTCATCGCCGCGGTCGCTGCCAAACATATCGGCCAGCGGATAGAGGATGGACGCTTTCTCATCGTCTTCATAGTAAGACAAGAAGACGTCTTCCAGGACCTGGCGGCGCAAGAGGTTCAATTCTTCTTCACCGGCAATGGAAAAAGCCGGATCCAGGTCGATGGTATAGAAATACTTACGGATGACATGCTGACAAAAAGCATGGAGCGTCGAAATCTGGGCCGATGGCAATAAGGCCAGCTGGCGTTCGACGCGGGGATCCTTCGTTTCCGACAAGGCCTTCATCAGGGCCGTCCCGATGCGGTCGCGCATTTCGGCCGCGGCGGCCTTGGTAAAGGTGACGACCAGTAATTCCGTAATATCAATGGGATATTCCTTGTCCAGGAGGCGGCGGATGATGCGTTCCACCAGGACAGCCGTCTTCCCGGAACCGGCCGCCGCCGACAGGAGCAGCGTCTGCCCCCGGCTGTCGATGGCTGCCTGCTGCTCATTCGTCCAGGCCATGTTCGTCATCTCCTTCATCAAACATCTTTTGAATCATCTCGTCTGTATCTTCCCGTCCCGCCGCGTCATACGTATTGCCGGCAACGGCGACATCGAACCGGCAGACCGGCCGGTAAGGGCAATAGCTGCACGGCGCCTGCTGGCCCATGAGGATGGGATGGATGGAAATATCACCGTCGCCGATATGGCCGGCAATATCGCGTATCTGCCGGGCCGCCCAGTCGAGCAGGTGGCTCCAGCCTGCTTCATTATAGAGCGTGTGGGACGAATCGCTCAGGGTCCCGTCTTTTTTCAGCCGCAAGTTGAGGAAATCGGAAAAGCCCTGCATCGACGTATCCAGCTGCTGCATGACCTGGCCGTCGTCGAGGTAGAAACCGGTCAGCTTCCCTTTGGCATCGTAGAGTTTCTTCTTGTCTTCCTCACTGACGCGGTATTCCAGGGATACCTTATCATTGCGGACGTAACAGTATAGGGCGGCAGCCGGAATGGCATCGCCGCCAATATTCAGCAAAGCCACGAACATATACGTCAAAAGCTGCAGTTCCAGGCCCGTGAAAATCTGGCTGATGTCGAGCTGTTTCCGGCCGGACTTATAGTCGATGATGACGACGTATTTATGGTCCCCCTGGCGCAAAGTATCGATGCGGTCGATCTGGCCGGTGACGACGACTTGCAGGCCATTCTTCAAGGTAAAGCGCAGGGCTTCCCAGGGACTGCCCGGACGGCCGAAGGATTTTTCCAGCCCTTCCATATGGAAATCGGAAACGGCACTGAAAGCGCTGAGGCGTCGTACCGTCCGGGTCAGGGTCTGGATGAGCCGTTCCTTTATCTGGGCGAAATAGGCGTTGGACATGAGGATATCGTGCTGGACCTGCGGCGCCAGTTCATCCGTCGCCTGGCGGCAGATGGCCGGGACGTCTGCGTCGGGAATGTCATGCCACTGTTTCTGTTCCCGCAGCAGCCGTTCCCCGATGATGCGCAGGGCGCCGTGGACCAGCATGCCCAGGTCCGGTGCAGCGAACTGATAGCGCGGCCGTTCTTCCAGGCCAAGGCCATAGCGGGAAAAATAAGCAAAAGGACAGCTGCGGTACTGCTCGAACTTAGTGACCGACCCGCGCAGCGTCCCGTCCGGCGCAAAGAGGCGGCGCACCAACGATTCCGGCAGGGTGACAGGCAGGTTCGTATGGAACAGGCCCTGGACGGCGCGCACGGCCTGATGGCGCCAGCCATGCTGCCAGGCCCAGTCATAGAGGGCCCACCATATATCCCCGACAGCTTCGCCATTGGCAGCCGGCCGCAAGTGACCGGGAAGGTAATCGAGAGCCGCCGGCAGGGCCAGCAGGTAATCCCCTTCCCGGCCGGGCTGTACCTTGGCCTCTTGGCGGATGATGTCAGCTACATAGCCTTTATCCCGGAGCTGATGGATCCACGACGCTTTTTCCATGGCACTGCCGTCATCGTCAGCGACGACGTAGGATATGATGAACCGTTCCGCAGCCCGGGTCGCCCCTAAATAGAACAAGAAGCGTTCCTGGAAAGAGCGGAAGCGGCTCCCCGGTCCGAGGACGATGCCCAGATCAGCCAGGCGGTGCCGTTCTTTATCGCTGAACAGCCCTTCTTCCTGGCTATGCTGAGGGAAGACGCCGTCATTGACACCGCAGAGAAAGACGACCTTGGCCTGCATCGTATAGCCTCGTTCGACAGCCGTCAAAGTGACGTGATCCAGCGTCGGCGGGATAAGGCTGAACTTCAAATTGGCCAGGCCATCTTCGACGATTTGGGAAAATTCATCGAGGTCCGTTTCATCGTCACCGCAAAGACTGACGATTTCATTGAGGAACGTCCCGATACGCTTCCAGACCTGCTCGTGCTCCTTGCCTTCTTCGGCAAGGCCCGACTGCTCATCTTCTTCCTGCCACTGGCGCAGTACTGACGGGATGTCCAGCCGGCACAGCCAGTGATACAACAAGGTACACCAGTCGCGCAGGCTATGTTCTTCCTGGGCTTCTTCCCAGCAGGGGAACAAAATGTCCCGCACGCGCTGGCGTATGGCATTCATGCGCTGGAGGTGCGCTTCTTCCCGTTCGTCGATGACCTGGGGCTGTTCCTGCCGGCGGCCGTAAGTCCACTCAGCATCCCTCAGCCAGTGACGCCCCTGGATGCCGTAAGCGAGGCAATAGTTTTCCAAATCGTCGACGTCATGGCGGCTGACGGGAAAGAGGTCCGTCTTGAGCAGGCGGAAGAGCGACTCATGAGACCAGCGGCTGCGGAAGACGCCGAACAGGGCGGAAATGGCCTCGGCGGCGGGATGGCTGGTCATAGGCCGGCGATAGTCGCTGAAGCAGGGAATCCCATAGCGCCGGAAAATGCGTTCGACCCGGTCGTGGTACAAGTCACTCGTCCGGGCCAGGACCAGGAAGTCGCGATAACGATAGCCCTGACGGCAGAGCGCTGCGATTTTCCGGGCAACGCTGTCGATTTCTCCATCCCTGTCGGGACATTCCCAGATTTCCAGGGCCGATACGGGCCGGTCCATGCTGGCCGGGACGGTCTGGAAAAAAGCATCGCGAAAGGCCGTCAGCGGGCCGGCCGGCCGCTTTTCGACGACAGCCGTTTCCATATGGGGAAAGAGTGTCTTTATATCGCGATAGACTTCGTAAGCCCGGTGGAACAAGGCCGTTTCCCGCAGCTGCTGTGCCAGATGCGCTTCATCGATGGTCAGGGTAATCGTCACCTTCGAGGCTGCGCGCTCTATCTGCCGCAGGATTTCCATCTGCTGCGGTGTGAACCACTGGAAGCCATCGACCCAGACATGGGCGCCCTGGAGGAAGGAATAATGCCCGATTTCCCGGGCCAGCAGAGTCATCGTATCATCTGCCGAGCCGAAGTGGTCTGCCAGAAAGGCCTGATACGCTTCATAGAGCCGGGAAATATCTTCCAGCTTGTGCGACAGGGTCGGGCTGGGGACGGCTTCAGCCGCCTGGCGCAGGGCTTCCGGCGTAACGCAGAAAGACCGGCATTCCCATAAGAAGCGGCCTGCCGTATCGGCAAAATTCGGCTGCCTGGCCGCCGTCTGCAAGACGGAAAATTCTTTCTCCCCTTTGTGCAGCAGGCGCTGCAAAATGATTTTGCGGGCTAACTCCGACAGCGACGCGTGTTCCAGGCCCCGTTCCTGGAAGACTTTATAAGCCAGCCGGGAAAAGCCGACGACCTGCGTCCCTAAAAAGCCCTGTCCATCGGAACTTTCGGCGAGATGCCGTTCGGCACCATATGTCGCCTGGTCCGGGACAAGGAGCAGGGTCTTGCCACCGGCAGCCGCGCAGGCCTGTATCTCCCGATAACACTGCGTCGATTTGCCGCTTCCCGCCTTGCCCAATAATACTGTAACGGCCATGAACGTACCTCCTTACATAAAAAATCGATTATCTCTATTATACCCGATTTCCACTGGAAAAGAACAGTAAAAAAGAGGCTGTCGCATGAAGACAGCCTCTTTTTGAGTTTTAAGTTTGTAGTTTTTAGCGAATGGTTTTAAATTTAAAGCCATCTTCTACAAACTACAAACTCCGCACTACAAACTAAAATTAAAAGAACCACGCATGCCGGCCAACGCCTTCACGCGGCAAAAAATCAATGGAAAATGGCGCAGGCCGTCTTGAGGAAGGGCAGGCGTTTGCTCAGGCCCGTCCGCGACCGCTGGATCCATTTGAGGTCATACGGTTCAAAGACGACATTGCGGTAGGCTTCGATGTCCAAGGGCGTCCCGTCCCAATCGGAATGGATGGCCCCGGTCTGCTTGATGAGAATATCATAGAGGATATCGTATTCCTTATCGTCCCGTTCATCCCGTTCGATGACCGTACTGTACGGCAGGGTCTTATGATAGGTCAGTTCCATGCCTTTGTAATCGAAATGGAAACCGCAGCGCATACGGCAGCCGTCGAGGCCCGTATAATCGGCGATTTTCTTCAGGTCATGAAGGATATGGTCATGGCCTTCTTCATATAAATTATCCGGCGTCGTTTCCGTATAGTCGAAACGAAACTGGATTGATGCCCCATCAATCTTGCGGAACCGTTCCAGATACGGTTTGAGCTGGTCTGCCGGATATTTCTTGTACAATACGCAGTTGATGCGGAACGGAACAGCCAGACGGCTCAGGAGGCCATCATTCGATTCCTGTACATAGTGCTGCATATGGCGCGATACGTTGATGCAGGTGATCTTATGACGGTTGCGTTCCGTAAAAGCGACGATGTCGTCTTCTGACTGATTCTCAAAGACGGGCAGCGTCGTATTGATATATACCTTGTGTGTCACAGGAATACAGTCCAGCATGCGCTGCAGCGATTCCATATTGGCAAAAGGTTCACCGCCAGTGAATACGAAATCACAGAACGGCGTCAAGCTGTCCATCAGGCGGATGCTCTGGCAGATGGCTTCTTCAGAAAAACCCGTCATATCTTCATATTCCGCCTTGTTGATGCAGAACGGGCAATGGTTGTGACAATTATAGGGCACGAAAACCGTGACGGTAGCGCCGCCGTTCCGTGTCTTATACGGGTGGACCACACGCGGTACAGTTGTTGCGGCCATGCTGATTGTTGTTTTCATTCTTTTTTCGCCTCGAATCGTGGATAAGATCCCAAGCTGTTCCCACACTGCAGCAAGATGGAAAGGAAAGTATTTTTTCACCTCACAGCAGACAATCTTGTGACCCGAATGTAGTATCCACGCTTATTGTACCATAAAAGTCCATTTCTGCAAATGCATGTTGCGTATTCCCATTTTGCATAATTTTTATACCAAACAATTCATCATAAACATTATTTTATTTTTCTAAAGAAATCCTTACATTTCCTTTGAATCTAAAGCCCGGCTAATGTCGGCCGCCGTCTTTTTGACAGCTTCGATGGCCAGGTCCCGTCCTTCCGCCGTTAGCCGGTCTGCCGGCCCGGATACGCTGATAGCCGCCGTAATGATTCCATGATGGAAAATCGGCGCAGCAATGCAGGCCATGCCGAGTTCGACTTCTTCCCGTTCCACGGCGTAACCCCGGCAGCGGATCTTCTCCAGTTCCTGGAGCAGGTCGCTCCAGTCGGTCATGGTATATTCCGTAAACTTCTGCAGCGTGCAGCCCGTATAAGTGTGCAGGTATTCCGGCGAAAAAGCCAAGAGGCACTTGCCCGAGGCCGAGCAATACGCCGGACGGACGGCACCGATAGGCGGTGCCGTATCAATCGTCCTGGGCGACTTGATCTTCTCTAAAATGATGTGCTGCGGATAGGAAGCCCCATTATGGGCAAAGGTCGTAATATGGACCCCTTCATTGCACTGCAGGGACAGGGCCTTGGCATACGGATAGGCGACTTTAGGGAAGGCATCCTTTTCCCGGAAGAGCATCCCCAGGGCATAGACCTGGAGCCCCAGCCAGTATTTCCCTGTTTCACTGTCTTTCTGGACAAAGCCGCGGCGCTCCAGCGTATCCATAGTGCGGCTGACAGTACTCTTATGAAGGTCCATCAGCTTGCTGATACGGGTCACACTGAGGGGCCTTTCTTCCTTTAAAAAAAGCTGTAAAACGGCCAGGGCCCGGTCAATCGATTCAATCATCCTCGTTCCCCCGATTCGGCATCGTCACGACGCCAAGAAATTAATATATTTCATTATATGGAATACAGACGCAATGTCAAGAGGGAAACGCCAGGCCCCAGCCGGAGAGTGCTAGTGGCTGACCGCTTCGCTTTCTTCCTGGGACGTCTGATGATGGTCGTACAGGCACTGCGACAGCTTGCGGATCAAGTCGTCACATTCCAAATTGCCGCGCCAGCTCTTGGGGATAGCCTGGACCCCATCCTGGGTACCCATGATATTGCCGCAGATGGCGCCGCACGTATCGCTATCGCCATCCTGGTTGCAGGCCATGAGAACGGCGTCTTTCAGATGGCCCGTCTTGAGGACGCAGTATACGGCCAGGGCCAGGGCTTCATCGGCTTTCTTGCCCAGGCCCAGCTTCTTCATGGAGCGCACTGGATTGCGGTCGGTGACGGCTTCGTCGACAGCTCGCAGGATAGTCTTCATGAGCGGCGTCCCTTCCGGATCAGCCTGGAGGATGCGCAGGGCCCCTCCCAGGGCAGCGCTGATATTCTTGCCAGCTGCCAGGGAGGCAATCATGGCACTCAGCGTGGCCGTCGATAAATAGGCTTCCGGACTACCGTGGGTCAGGCTGGCAGCCTGGCAGCCGACGGCAAAGGCTTTTTCCGGGTCGCCGGCATAAAACAGGCCGATAGGCGCAGCCCGCATGACCGTACTGCTGCCACAACTGTGGTTCAGCGGTTCCTGACGGGTCAATTTTTTCCCCGACGCCAGCGACGTCAGGCAGATCTTGCCCGGAGAGCGGCGGGCAAAGAGGGCCTCTTCCCCCATGATGTCGTAGTCGAAATCGACTTCATGAGGCTGGCGCTTCATCCATTTTTCCTGTTCCGGATGGATGATGCGTTCGGTCTGCGTATAATACCAGCGCATATACGCCCGGTACAGGCCATCTGAAGGTTCCAATCCGTCGTGGTCGGCCCAGAGCATGCCGTCAGCTGTGAACAACGCCAGCTGCGTATCGTCTGAGATAAGGCTCTTATTGCCATTTTTAGCCGATTTTAAAACAGTGCGCAATCCATAAGGGCCGTATTTCTTATGAATCGTCTTCAAATCGTCGAATTCAATGACAAACCCCAAAGCGTCGCCTACGGCGCCGCCAAACATGCAACCCATAAACCGATCTAGTCCATCCATGTAGCATCCTCCTATCCTCGTCTGTCGTCCGAGTCTTTTTTTCTCAAAAAACTTTACAATTTCGTTCAAGTAGTATATAATAAAAAGCTTATACGTTCATTATACAGGTTATGATAGGAATTTGCAAATAAAAAAAGGGCTTGTCGCACGAAGATTTTTGCCATCATGCAAAGCCCCTTTTACTTTATAGTTTGTAGTACGGAGTTTGTAGTTTGTAGAAGCTGACTTTAATTTTTTTACCATTTGCTGCAAACTAAAAACTACAAACTTAAAGCTCAAAAAGAGGCTGTCTTAATGCGACAGCCTCTTTTAAGTTGTTAGTGGTTAGCAGTTAGCCACGAGCCACGAGTCACGAGCCACCAACATTTTAACTCATTTCCCCGCTGCGAGGAGGTCGGTTCTGCCTTCTACGCGGTCGAGGGCTTTCTTTACGATGGCGGCCAGGCCCTGCATCTTGATTTCCGGGATGGAGCAGACGCCGAGGCGGACGCCCTGGGCCAGGGGACCGGCAAAGACCAGGTCGGCTTCCAAGGCCTGACAGACGGCAGCCGATTGCTGCGTCGGAATGGAGATGAAGAAGCCGCCTTTATAGGGCACATACGGCAGGCCGCAGCGGTCGGCTTCATAGGTGAAGATGTCGGCACGGCGGCGCAGGCTCTTGGCAAAACTCATGCGTTCCAATTCGAGCTGGGCCATGAGGTCGCGGTCGCTGCGGATCTTGGTCAGGAGCGTCATGGCCGCGCGGTTGATGTTCGACCAGGCCGTGCGGGCCGAATATTTGCCCAGATTGGCGAACTCTTCGATAACGGCTTTGCTCGACGACAAGCCGACGAGAGCGCCGGCGCGCTGGCCATACATAGTATAGCCTTTGGACATGCTGAAGGCGAACATGGTAAAGATGTGTTCCGGAAGGCCGGCGAATTGTCTCATGAACGAGCGGACGCGGTCCTTTTCCCCGGCATAGGCGATATAGGCGATATCGACGAGGATACTGATGCGCTTGCCATTCTTTTCATGGAGGCGGCAGACTTCGAGGACATCGGCCCATTCGGCATCGGACAGGGCAAAGCCCGTCGGGTTGTTGGCCGGCGTGTTGAGGATGAGGAGCAGCGAATCCTGACGGCGCAGGATGTTGGAAACAGCAGCCGAGAACGCCGCCGTATTGAAATGGCCCTGGTCGTCCATCATCGAGAAGGTGTGCAGGTCGCGGCCGATTTCCTGGCACAGGCAGTCATAAATGTTCCAGCGCCAGTCCGTCGTCAGTACGGCATCGCCGACTTCTGAATAGTTGGCAATGGCGATATGGATGGCACCGGTACCACCGGACGTAGCCACAGCATCGACATAGCCATCGGGACGACAGCCTTCAAAGGTTTCGTCGATGACGGCCTGGCGATAGCCTTCCAGGCCCAGCGGCGGTGCATAGGTAATGAAATCGCTCATAGGCAGAGAGCGGTATAATTGTTCTACCACAGGCAGGCAAGCCAGTTTTTCATCGTCGCCGGCATAACAGCCGACGGTCGCATTGACGACCTTATCCGCCCCGTACTGCGCTGCCGCTTCCCGGGCTGCCGCTCCAGCGGCGAATACCACGTCACGTAATGTCTTACCTTCTCTGCTTGCTGCTGCCATAATCGTCATCGTAAAAAACCCCTCTCTGCATAATAGTTCGTGTTTAGTGGACACTTGTTCTCTCCAAATGTCCTGACGTCCTACATTATAGCACTGTGAAAAGAGTTTTTATATAGCGAAAAGCCTAAAATACTGTATACACAGCATGAATATTGTATACAATATTCATTTGTGGTCTTCGCTGTCGTGTCTGGCACCGGCATCGACGTGGAACGTCGCCTGTTTGATGCCCTTCATGGCCAGGAGCTGGCTGACGATTTCCGTTTCATCCATGTAATGAGCCGCCGTCAGTTCCAGGTCGATGTCGGCCAAGGGTGCATCGTCATCATTATGGGAATGGAAGGTCTTGATATGCATGTGGTGGTCATGGATAAAAGTCGAAAGTTTCCGGGCCTGGCCGATGTTGTTCTTCATGACCAGGTGCATGGCATAGCGCTTGCGGAAGTGCCCTTCCAGGCGGGCATCGAGGCGGACGAAGACGGTCAGGACCAGGAAAATCAGCGCCGTCGCCACACAGGCTATGACGAGATAGCCGGCACCGACGACGAGGCCGATGGCCGATACGGCCCATAAGCCGGCAGCCGTCGTCAGGCCGCGGACGCTGCGGTCTTTCTGGTTGGCCAGGATCGTACCGGCCCCGATGAAGCCGACGCCGGATACGACCTGAGCTGCAATCCGTTCCGGGTCGGAGTTATTATAGCCAAAGGTGAAGTAATAATCCATGGCAATATTGATAGATATGATCATGCACAGGCAGGAGCCGACACAGACCAGGGTATGTGTCCTGAGGCCTGCCGACTTGCTCTGGGCCTGTCGTTCATAACCGATGAGTCCGCCCAGGATGAGGGCCATAATCAGGCGGATGATGCTGTCTTCCGTAGAAATCATAGAGGCTCAACTTCTTTCAAAATAATTTTTACATCCGTTAAGAAAACGTTATAATGGTATTATAATATATAGATGCAGCAGAGAACAAGCAAAATGTTCTCCCCGCATCGGAGAAAGAAGGTCATGATCATGAACCGCTTCATTTGCTTTGATAATCTGCGCAGTGCCGCCGTCGTATTGACGCTGGCCGCTTTATTGCTACAATCCTGGACAGCCTTTTACGAAGAGAGTGCCGTCGTCGCCATTTCCATCGTCTTCTTCATCAGTGCCTACTTCGGAGCTTCGGCCCTGCGCATCCGCACGATATCGTTCTTCTTGAAAGATAAATGGAAACGTCTGGGCTGGCCGGGCCTCGTCTTAGTCCTCTTCGGCATCGAAGAACAGCTGGTCACATCAGCCCTGCCGGTCACGTCGTGGGTCCCGCTCTGGCTCTTCCTGCTCTTTGCCGGCTTGTCCCTGATCAAGCATGTCAACCATAAGGTCTTGCAGCACCGCATCGCCTCGAAGCCATCAGTTCCTTTCCTGCTGGGCTTCCTCGTCTTGCTGGCAGCCGCCCTCTTCCTCTGTCAGGCCTTCCTGCCTCAGTCCCTGGCCATCCCTTACATCGCCCGGATCCGCCCGGACTGGCTGGTCCTGTCCCTCTTTGCCTTTGCCCTAGGGGTCTACACCTTCCGCCATCGCTGGTTCACGCCGTCTGGCTATCAGCCTAAAAGCAGCAGCCTCTTCGGCTTCGCCATCATGGTCGGCGTCTATGCCGCCTGGATGCCCGGCAAGGGAGCCTCTATCCTGACAGCGCTGACGCCGGCTTTACTGCTCGTCGCCGCCGTCCTTGGCCTGACGGCCTGGTTCCATCAGCAGTTCGATAAGCACTCGGCCTGGTCCCACACGCTGCACCGCATTTCCTACGGCCTGTTCTTCGTCAGCGAACCGATCATCCTCCATTCGATGTGGTTCTTACAGCCCCTGGCCGTCGCCGTATGGCTCAAGGTCGTCATTACGGCCCTGGTCCTGGCCATCTACGGCTATCTGCTCTGCCGTTACGCCCTGTTCCACATCCCATGCTTTAAAAGCAAGGGATAATAGCTGGCGGACACTAGCCCCGGCAGGCCATCTGTGCTATGATAGATAGCAAGTTTGTTTCTTTACATTATCGATAAGGAGTGTGCCTACTTGGATACATTATTACAACTCATGGAATCGTACGGCTACATCGCGATGTTCGTGGCAATGGCATTGGAAAACGCCAATATCCCCATCCCCAGTGAAGTCGTACTCGGATTTGCAGGCTTCCTCATTTCCCAGCAAATCTTTTCATTCTGGACGACCTTTGCCGTAGCCTGCGTCGCCGGCCTCGTCGGCTCGGTCATCAGTTACTGGCTCGGCTCTTATGGCGGCCGGCCGCTCTTGTTAAAGTATGGCAAATACATCTTCTTCAACGAACGTAAATTCCGCATGGCCGAAGACTTGTTCAACAAGTACGGCGGCATTGCCGTCATCATCTGCCGCTGCCTGCCCGGCGTCCGCACGTTTATTTCCTTCCCGGCCGGCGTCGCCCGCTATCCTTTCTGGAAATTCGCCATCTTCACCGTCATCGGCACCATCCCCTGGACGCTGCTCCTCGTATGGGCCGGCTCCCTCCTGGGCAGTCACTGGCGGGACCTCATACAGTACAACCACATCTTCCTCATGGCCGTCATCGCCGTCTGTGTCGTCGCCACCGTCGTATTCGTATGGCATAGACGCCGCCGGAGAAATGCATCATGAAACAATGGTTCTTAACACATCGTTACGGCCTGACCGTCGCCTTAGTGGCAGCAATGATCTTGCTGCCATTTTTAGGTGCTGCCCCGCTCATGGACCCGGACGAACCGGTCTACGGCGAAACGGCGCGGGAAATGCTCCTGGCTGGGGATTGGCTGTCACCGCGCATCTTCGGCCAGTACTGGTACGATAAACCACCGCTCTTCTACTGGCTGGAAATGCTGTCGTACAGCTTTTTCGGCGTCTCTGACATCGCATCCCGCCTGCCCAGCGTCATCATGGCCATGGCAACGACGATGTACGTCTACGTCCAGGGGAAGGAATTATTCAATAAACCCATCGCCTTCCTGTCGGCCCTGTTCCTGGTGACCAGTGCCGGCTTCATGTATATCGGCAAGGCTGCCGTCACGGACATGACCCTCATGTTCACCCTGACCGTGACCATGGTTTCCTTTTACCGTAAAAACTATTATATAGCCTATATCTTCTGCGGCCTGTCGCTCCTGGCTAAAGGCCCTGTCGGCTACGCGTTCCCGGCGCTCATCATGCTCATTTATCTGGCCTGGACGCGGCAGTGGCCGCTCTTGAAGCATATGAAGATTCCCCAGGGCATCCTGCTGGCCTTCCTGGTCGGTCTCCCCTGGTATATCCTCATGTACCGGGTCCACGGCGAAGTCTTCCTGGACACCTTCATCGGCTATCACAACATCACCCGCTTCGCGGCGCCGGAACATCCGGGACAGAACAGTCTCTTCTTCTTCATCCCCATCCTCTTCGCCGCCATGATGCCCTGGACGGCGGCCCTGTTCCCGACAATCCGGCGGCTGTTCCACAAGCGGGACCCCTTCCGCGACATACTCCGGTTCTGCTTCGTCTGGGCGGCCTTTACCTTCGTCTTCTTCTCCCTCTCCAAGACCCAGCTGGTCACGTATATCGCCCCGATGTTCCCGCCGACGGCATATCTGTTGGGCTGGTACTGGTACCGCTGCTATATCGAGAGGAAATTTTCGCGGCCCTTGCTGGTATCCTTCTATATCCTGGGCCTGCTGCTGCTCGCCAGCAATGCCATCCCGCTCCACGAAAACGCCGCCTTTTTCCGACCGGCCATCGCCTGGGGTTCGGGCCTGCTGGCAGCGGCATTATTCCTCCCGGCCTGGTGTCTGTGGCGCCGCCGCTACCGGTCGGCTTTCGTGGCAGGCATCGTGATGATGATCTGTTTCTCCTGGGCGGCTTTCGGCTTCATCATCCCCCAGTTCAAAGGCCACGTCACATCTTACGAGACAGCCCAAATCCTGCCGGATGTCTATGACGGCCATTCCCCACTCTATATCGAAAAATTCCTGCGCCCGGGCATCGCCTATTACAGCGGCATGTACGGAACGGAATGGGGCCCCGTCAAGGACCCGGACCTGGAAGAATTGCTCGCAGAGAAGGATAAGATTTTCCTGGTCATGTCGAAATCGACCTTCCATAAGCTGGCCAAATCCCAGCAATTGATTGACCGCTTCGGCATCGCCGCCGAAACGCCGACACAAGTCATCCTCATCAACCATCCTTAGGAGGTGTCCCCATGAAACAGCGCACATTCCTGACCATCATCTTCGTGGCAGCATTCCTTTTCCTGGCCGTCGGCATATCTCAGCTGGCCGTCACGGACCCGGTCGAATCGAATTACGCCCTGACGGCACTGGAAATGGTCCGCAGCGGCGACTGGCTGTCCCCGCAGATTTACGGCACGTACTGGTATGATAAGCCCATTTTCCTGTACTGGCTCCTGAGCCTGTCTTACAGCCTCCTGGGGACGACGGATCTGGCAGCCCGCCTGCCAGCTGTCCTCTTCGGCACCGCTTCCTGCACCCTGGCTGCCTGGTTCGCCCTGCGCCAGACGGGCCGCCGCACGACAGCCATCCTCTTCGCCGCCATGACCGTGACATCCCTGATTTTCTGGTTCGTCAGCCGCTCCGTCATCACTGACCAGCCCTTGTATTTCTTCAGTGGCGCTACCTTGTTTTTCGCCTATATCGGCCTGACAGAAGGGAAGAAAGGCTATATGACAGGGGCTTACGTCATGGCTGCCGGTGCCGTCCTGACCAAGGGCCCGGTCGGCCTGGTCCTGCCCGGCCTGTTCCTGCTTCTCTTTACCGCCATCCAGCGCCGGCCCGATTACCTTAAAAGGCTGTTCCCGCCGGCAGGCATCGTGCTCTTCCTGCTCCTCTGCCTGATCTGGTATGGCCCCATGTACAGCCGCCATGGCATGGATTTCATCGATGGCCTGCTGGGCTTCAACAACGTCGTCCGGGCGACCGTATCGGAACATCCCGAATACGACGTCTGGTATTACTACCTCGTCCTCGTCCCAATCAGTCTCCTGCCCTGGACCGGCCCCTGCCTCTACGGCCTGTGGCGGCGGCGCAGTCATCACGATGAGTACGTATTCATGGCCATCTGGGCCCTCGGGACAATCCTGTTCTACAGCCTCATGGCAACGAAATACCCAACCTATGCCTATATCGCCAACTGGCCTCTCTTATACCTGGGCGCCCGCACGATGCAGGCCTGGCTCGACGAGGACGCCCGCTATGCCTGGCTGGCAGCCCTCATCCCGGCCTCCGTCTACAGCCTGCTCTTCGCCGTATTGGTGGCCTTTGCGGATAAAGCGCCTTTCCCCGTCCAAGGCCTGTTGCTGCTGACGGTATTCCTGGCCATCATGGCTATCCTGACCTGGCTGGCGTGGTGGCAGAAAGCCTATCTGGCCCTGCCCTTCTTCCTGATTACGACGACAGTCATCACCTACCTGATCGTGACCTTCCAGGTCCTGGTCCCCTTTTATCAATACCGGTCCGCCCAATCCCTGACCGTCCTGAACGATGCGGCCCCGGTCTATTTCTTTGAAGAGTACCGCACGTCCTATCCTTATTATACGGGACAGACGGCATACTGGACGGCACCGGCCGACTACGACGAAAATGCCCGGCTCCGGCGCGATGCCGTATGGGCTAAGAAACACGTCTACCCGACAGCTTCCGAAGACCAGGTGTTATCCAGCCTGAATCAGCACCAGAACCTGACCCTCGTCGTCCCGGAAGGGAAATATAAAGATTATAAAGCCTCGGAATTTTTCAGCCTGACCCGGAAAGTAGGCCGGATCGGCCCGTATTATATCTTCAAGCCCAGCCCTTAGGATAGGAGGATTTTCCATGGAAGAACTCATCGACAAACTCTGTGCCTACCATCATCCCGGCGTATTCAATCCCTGGTCCGAATATGACGTCTCCTGCGACATCAGTCCGGACGCGCCAGCCATCCGCTGCCAGCAGCTGCGGGAATATTTGGCGCCCCGCCTGACCCGGGCCCGCATCGTCCTCATCGCCGAAGCCGCCGGATACCAGGGCTGCCGCTTCACAGGCATCCCCATTACCTGCGAACGCATGCTCCTGGACGAACACAAACAGATACATGCTGACGTCATCCTGGGCCACCGCGGCCAGCGCACGAGCCGCCCCGACAGCGCCTTCATGACCAGCCGTCCTCAGCGGGAAAAAGGCATGAACGAGCCGACAGATACCTACGTCTGGGGAGCCATCGTCGACAACGGCTTGGACCCGCGCGACGTCTTATTATGGAATATCTTCCCCTTCCATCCCCACAAGACCTCGCCCTTCTCCAACCGCACGCCGACGGACAGTGAGCTGGCCGACGGCCTCGTGTACGCCAAAGCCCTGCTGAGCTACTGCCGGCCGGATATACGCCTGGCCGCCATCGGCAGGAAGTCAGCAGAAACCTTGCAGAATGCCGGCTTCCCGGCCATCGCCATGCGCCACCCGGCCAACGGCGGAGCCGGTCTTTTTCGGGAACAGTTCACACGTTTTTCTCGATAATTCCTTTAAAAAATCGGTAAAATTCGATTTTTACATTAAAATTGTCGGCGTTTCAGCAAAAACATTCAGAAAAATCATTGCATCGACTTCACAAATTGTTTATAATCATAGGTACACCACAGTATATACGAGCCTTCTCTCTCATACAGTGACGGCTCGTTTTTGTATACCCAAAGGGGGATTACGTATGAATAAAGAAATGCGCGATCTGCCGCGCCCGCAAGGCCTGTACGATCCGTCTTATGAACACGATGCCTGCGGCATCGGTATCGTTGCCAATATAAAGGGGAAAAAATCATACGGCATCATCGACGATGCCCTGACGATCCTGGAAAACCTCCGTCACCGCGGTGCCGAAGGGGCTGACGCCAACAGTGGCGACGGCGCCGGCATCCTGGTCCAGATTCCACACCAGTTCTTCAAGCGCGAATGTGAAGTCCTGGGCTTTTCCCTTCCTGACGAAGGTGAATACGGCGTCGGCATGATTTTTGCCCATCGTTATGAAACATTCCGTCATAAACAGATGGAAGCCTTTGAAGACATCGTCCGCTCCGAAGGCCTGTCCATCCTCGGCTGGCGCGATGTCCCTGTCGATGAAAGCCTGATCGGCAACATTGCCAAACAGACGTGTCCTCATTTCCTGCAGGTCTTCATCCGCAAGGACCCGACCATGAAGACCCAGATGGACTTTGAACGGAAATTATACATCATCCGCAAGCTGACAGAAAAAGCCATCGTCCCGGAAAGCCAGAAAAACGGCACGGACTTCTACATCGCCAGCCTGTCATCGAAGACCATCGTCTATAAAGGCATGCTGACGTCCATGCAGCTGCGCCACTTCTTCCTCGACCTGTCGGACCTGGATTTCGTCACGTCCATGGCCCTCATCCATTCCCGTTTCAGTACCAATACCTTCCCCAGCTGGGCCCGGGCCCATCCGAACCGTTACATCGTCCACAACGGGGAAATCAACACCATCCAGGGCAACATCAACTGGCTCAACGCCCGTGAAGGCAAATCGAAATCGGACTTCTTCCCGGACATGGAAAAAGTCTTCCCCGTCGTCGACGATACGGGCAGCGACTCGTCCATGTTCGACAACTGCCTGGAATACCTGTACATGACAGGCCATTCCCTGCCCCATGCCATGATGATGATGATTCCGGAACCGTGGGAACGGGATCCGCTCATGAGCGACGAAAAGCGCGATTTCTACCGCTATCACAACTTCATGCTCGAACCGTGGGACGGCCCGGCTGCCATCGGCTTCTGCGACGGCACGGTCATCGGCGGCATGCTCGACCGCAACGGCCTGCGTCCGGCCCGTTACTATGTCACCCGCGACGACCGGGTCATCGTAAGTTCTGAAGTCGGCGTCGTCAACATCCCGCCGGAAGACGTCCTCTACAAGGGCCGCCTGGAACCGGGCAAGATGCTCCTCGTCGATACGCAGAAACAGCGCATCATCGACGACGACGAAATCAAGCACGAAATCGCGACGGAACACCCTTACGACGAATGGTATAAAGAACACATCGTCAACCTCGACGACCTCATGACGGGTCAGAACATCGCCAACAGCGATGCCATCATCCCTTATGACCTGAAGGAACAGGAAAAAGTCTTCGGCTATACCCAGGAAGATATGGACAAGGTCATCCTGCCCATGGCCCGCGATGCCCAGCACGCCATCGACTCCATGGGCGTCGACGTCCCCCTGGCCGTCCTCAACGACAAACCTCAGCTCCTCTACGATTACTTCAAGGAAAATTTCGCCCAAGTCACCAACCCGGCTATCGACGGTGTCCGCGAAAAGACGGTCATGTCGTCAGCTGTCATGGCCGGCAACGTCGCCAACATCATGGAACCGAACGAAGCGTCGACGGCAGCCTTGTACCTCAAAGGCCCGATTCTGACCAACGAACAGATGTCGGTCATCAAGTCCCTCATGACGCCGAAACTGCGGGCGGCTACGCTGTCCATGCTCTATCCCGTCAACAGCGGCTCTGAAGGCATGGAAACGGCCATCGAATCGCTCTGCATCGATGCCTTGAAGGCCATCAAGAACGGCGCCAACATCCTCGTCCTGTCCGACCGCGGCGTCAACTCGCGCATGGCCGCCATTCCGGCCCTCCTGGCCTCGGCAGCCCTGCACCATTATCTCATCGACAAGGGCGTCCGCTCCGACGTCGGCCTCATCCTGGAATCGGGCGAACCGCGCGAAGTCCATCATTTCTGTACCCTCATCGGCTACGGCATTACGGCCATCAACCCGTACATCGCCCTGGAATCCATCAAGGAACTCATTGCCAACAAGAAGCTCCAGAAAATCGATTACGAAACGGCCAAACAGAACTACATCGACGCCGCCGTCAAAGGCATCCTGGCCGTCATGTCCAAGATGGGCATTTCGACAGTCCACAGCTACCACGGCGCACAGATTTTTGAAGCCGTCGGCATCAAACAGGACCTGATCGACAAATATTTCTGCAACACGCCGTCCCGCATCGAAGGCCTGGGCATCGCTGAAATCGCCAAGGAAAACGTCCTGCGCCACCAAGAAGCGTACAGCACGGGAGATAAACTGGAACGGGGCGACTTCTACCAGTACCACAAGGGCGGCCAGCCGCACATCATCGACCCGGAAACGGTCCAGCTCCTGCAGAAAGCCGTCCAGACCGGCGACTACGCAACGTATAAAAAATACGCCGACCATGTCAACCGTCAGACCATTTTCCGCCTGCGCGACCTCCTGGACTTTGAATATCCTGCCGGCAGCAGCATCCCTATCGAAGAAGTCGAACCTGTCGATTCCATCGTCAAGCGCTTCCGCACGGGTGCCATGAGTTACGGCGCCCTCAGCAAGGAAGCCCATGAATGTGTCGCTACGGCCATGAACCGCCTGGGCGGCATGAGCAATACCGGCGAAGGCGGCGAAGACTCGGCCCGTTTCGATACGGAAACGAACGACCGCATCAAACAGGTCGCATCGGCCCGTTTCGGCGTCACCAGCGACTACCTCATCCACGCCGATGAATTGCAGATCAAGTGCTCCCAAGGGGCTAAACCGGGCGAAGGCGGCCATCTGCCGGGCAATAAAGTCTATCCGGATATCGCCAAGACCCGTCATGCTACGACAGGCGTCGCCCTCATCTCGCCTCCGCCGCATCACGATATTTACTCCATCGAAGACCTGGCCGAACTCATCTTTGACCTCAAGAATGCCAACCGCAAGGCTACGATTGGCGTCAAACTGACGTCCGGAGCCGGCATCGGCACGATTGCCGCCGGTGTCGTCAAAGCCAAGGCCGACGATATCGTTGTCAGCGGTTACGACGGCGGGACCGGCGCTTCGCCGCGGACGAGCCTGCGCCATGCCGGCCTGCCCTGGGAAATTGGCCTGTCCGAAGTCCAGCAGACGCTGCTCCTCAACCGCCTGCGCGACCGCGTCACCCTGGAAGTCGACGGCAAACTGCTCACAGGCCGCGACGTCGCCATTGCCGCCCTCTTCGGCGCTGAAGTCTTCGGCTTCGGTACGGCACCGCTCCTGGCCATCGGCTGCCATATGCTGCGCGTCTGCCACCTCAACACCTGCCCGTACGGCGTCTGCACGCAGGATGAAAAACTGCGCAAACGCTTCAAGGGCAAACCGGAATATATCATCAACTTCATGCGCTTCGTCGCACAGGACCTGCGGGAAATCATGGCCCGCCTGGGCTTCCATACCATCGACGAAATGGTCGGCCGCTATGACTGCCTGAAACAGCGCGATCACTTCGGCAACTGGAAAGCCAAGACGGTCAACTTGAAGAACCTCCTGTACCGTCCGTACACGGATGCGTCGGTCGGCCAGCATTTCACGACGCCCCAGAACCACAAGATCAATACGACCTTGGATATGTCCAAACTGATCCGCATGTGCCGGCCGGCCCTGGAAGAACAGAAACATATCCGGGCCCGCCTGCGCATCAAGAATACCGACCGCGTCACCGGGACCATCCTGGGCAGTGAAATCACCAAGCGCTACGGCGAAAAAGGCCTGGCCGAAGACACGATCATCTTGTCCTTCGTCGGCTCTGCCGGCCAGAGCTTCGGCGCCTTCATCCCTTGTGGCCTGACGCTGACCCTGGAAGGCGATGCCAACGACTACCTGGGCAAAGGCCTGTCGGGCGGCAAGATCATCGTATCGCCGCCGCGGGAATCGGTATTCCCTGCCGAAGATAACATCATCATCGGCAACGTCGCCTTCTACGGTGCCACCAGCGGCGAAGCCTACATCAACGGCACAGCCGGTGAACGCTTCTGCGTCCGCAACAGCGGCATCAGTGCCGTCGTCGAAGGCGTCGGCAACCACGGCTGCGAATACATGACCGGCGGCCGGGTCCTCATCCTCGGCCAGACAGGGCGCAACTTTGCAGCCGGCATGTCCGGCGGCATCGCCTACGTCTACGACTTGGACCCGAATAAATGCAACACCGACCTGGTCAAACTGGAACCGCTCACCGACGACGACGAAAAAGCGGCTGTCAAAGCCATGCTGGAAAAACACGTCCACTACACGGACAGCAATCTGGGCCACATCCTCTTGGAAAACTGGGACGACACCGTCACTCACCTGACCAAAGTCATTCCTGAAGCCTATGAAGAAATGGTCGCCCTCATCGCCCAGGCAGAAGCCGAAGGCCATACCGACCAAGAAGCACACATGATTGCTTTTGAAAAGAAACACGGAAAGAACGGAAAGAATTGAACCTCTCCCGCTTATAGAAGCGGGAGATTCTTGAGAAGGTTGCTGTTTAAGTTTCCTCCTGAAATCAGGATAGCCTTATTCTCAAAGGGCTGTCCAAAAGCCCCTTACACAGTCCCTCGAAATCGAAGTTCTGCTTACTTTTACGGAGTATGTTGGCGGCGCCGTTGATGTCGGCATTGGCCGTCCTGCCGTTGGCGAAACGGTACAGGCCGCGCTGGATTCGTGTCACGCTGAACGTTCCTGTATAGGGGACATCCGGCTGGTATACGGGAATATCGTCCAAGTCCAGGCAGCTGGCCTGAGAAGTATACGATTCTTCCTGTTCCAGATAGGTTATCCCGTAGCGTTCACACAGCTGTTTCAAGGTACTGCGCAGATAGCTCAAGCTGATAAGAGGAAGGAGTCTTCTGGCGAAACTGTGATAAAAGGCAACCTCTCAGTCAGCTTCGCTGACCCTACGAACCACGAACTACGAGCCACAAATTATCATTTTTTTGGTTCTACCATATACGTCGTCTGGTCGGTGAAGATGACGTAGCCCGGGACAGCGTGGGCCGGTTTCTTGACGTGGCGCACGAGGGTGCAGTCGACTTCGACTTTCGAGCTTTCCCGGGCTTTGCTGTAGTAGGCGGCCAGCTGGGCAGCCCGTTCGATCTGGGCATCCGTCGGCGTCACATTGTGGCAGGCCAGGATGACGTGGGAGCCGGGCTGGTTCTTGACGTGGAACCAGAGGTCATAGGGATGGGCTTTCTTCAGGGTCAGGAAGTCATTCTGCCGGTTGTTGCGGCCGACCCAGATATCGAGGCCGTCGGCCTGGAGGGTCAGGATATCCTGGGCCGATTCTTTTTTGAGCTTGTCCCGGTTGTGGCCGCTGATGAGGTTCATCTGTTTCATTTCGGCCTTGATATCGGCGATCTCATCTTTCGTACTCGTGTTTTCCAGGGCGTATTCCAGCGAATAGAGATAGTCCAGGTGTTTCTGGTTCTCTTCGTGGAGCTGGGCCGACATCTGCTTGCGGTTACGCATCTTGGTGTAGCGCTTGTAATAGCGATTGGCATTGTCCGTCATGGAATAGGCCGGATTCAAGGGAATGGTCACCTTTTCCTGGTCTTCCGACAGGAGGTTCTGGACAGTCACTTCTTTTTCATGGTCGTGCTTTTCGTAGGCGTAGATCATGAGCAGGTCACCGTAGAGCTTGTACGTATCCATTTTCTTCGTTTCTTTCATTTCGCTGGCAATGCGCTTGATCTTGCGCTTCTGCTTTTCGATGAGCTTGCCGACCTTCTTCTGCAGCTGTTCCTGTTCGCCGTTGAGGCTGCGGTGCGTGGCCTGGTATTCGCTGAGGTAGGTCTCGATGAGGCTGAAGTGGCGCCGCGGATATTGGGCCAGGCTGTGCAGTTCCAGCGGGAAGATGACTTCCTTGCCCTTGACCGTATAGACGTAAGCCCCGGACATACCTTCCAGGCGCTTGCCAAAGGCTTCGACTGTACGGCACCAGGCGAAACGGTCTGCCGGCGACAGGTCCCCGACGGGCCGCCCTGCATCGATGCCCGAATCGTGGGACAGTTCGTTGAGGACGATGGTGCTCATGCCGTTGAAGCGCTTGAGCATCCACGTCTTGAGCGGTTCGTCCGTACCCGTTTCCATCATGTCCGTCAGTTCCTGGGCCGAAAAGGCAAAGGGATCCATGCGCATGAAGTTCGGCGGGAAGGCATAGGGTTCCTTGGGGGCGATGGTCCGCAGGGCCTGCTTGTTCTTCCCCGTCTTGATGAGGGCTTCGATGATGGTGCCGTCTTCGGTAAAGATGACGTTGCTGTATTTGCCCATGAGTTCGACATGGATTTTACGTGTCACCAGGCGGCCCGACATGTCGAGGACGTCGACGGCGATTTCGATGAGCCGGTCCAGGTGCAGCTGGGCGATGGACGCGATGCGGCCGTTTTCATAATATTTGCGCAGGAACATGCAGAGGCCCGTCGGGATATCCGGCGTCGGCGGCATGGTATCGGCGACGTACAGGCGCGGCGAGTCGTCCAGGGTGATGACCAGGTGATGGATGCCCGTATCGTTGAAGATGCGGAAATAGAGGGACCGGGCGTCGAGCTGATAGATTTTAGAAATCTGGCCGCCCTTGAGGATGTCGGCCAGTTCGTTGGTAATGCAATGTAATGTGATACCATCCAGATTCATGATGATACCTCCTTATCGTAATTCTCACTGAAACAAACAATCCTTTTAATGATACCATGTTTTGCCGTATCCTGTGAAGAGGGACGTCTTTTAACAGCTAGCCGCTGACTGCCAAAAAGGAGCTGTCTTCATGGGACAGCTCCTTTTTTTCACTGCTTCAAATACCAGCTCAAGGGCTGGGCTTTGGCGGCGGGGTTATTTTTTTGTTGGCTGCTGGCGGCAGCGAAGATGAGGGAATCGCGGTACATCTTGGCTACGGTTTCCAGGGTTTCCAGGCGGTAGAAGGCCTGTTCCAGGTCTCGGCCGACGGTGGCGGCGCCGTGGCGTTCCATGAGGAAGACGTCGGCTCCTTCTGCGGCTTCGGCACAGGCCGTGGCCAGTTCTGCCGATCCCGGCGGTGCATAAGGTACGGTCGGTACCGGGCCCAGGACCAATGCCCCTTCGGTGACGATGTCCGGCCGGAAGGGTATGCCGGCTACGGTCAGGGCCGTGGCCGTGACGGGATGGGCGTGGATGATGGCCCGGACATCATTCCGCTTCCGATAAATTTCTAAATGGAGAGCCGATTCGGATGACGCCTTTCCCGTCCCTTCCAGGACATGGCCATCGAGGTCGACGACGAGCAGGTGCTTCGGCTTCAATTCCCCTTTTGGCACGCCGGACGGGGTAATGACGACGGTACCGTCGTCGCGGCGGAAACTGATATTGCCATCACAGGCGGCGACTAGTCCGGCTTCTTTCATTTTCTGTCCGATGCGGCACAGTGTTTTCTTGGTATCCAAGCTCTCGCCTCCTTAGCGCATGGACGGCATATTGCGGCCGTTGTAGATTTCCAGCATTTCCTGGCGTACCTGGCGGCGTATCTGCTGCTGCTGGCGCGGCGTCAGGTCATCCTTGGTAATATTGAAGAGATAATTATCCAGGTCGAAGTCGTGCAGGACCATCTTGGTATGGAAGATATTTTCCTGATAGACATTGACGTCAATCATATCATAGCGGTTACGCGTAGCCGGGGCGATGTAATTCTGGATGGAATTGATGCGGTGGTCGATGAACAGCTTTTTGCCATTCACATCGCGCGTAAAGCCGCGGACGCGGTAATCGAGGGTGACGATGTCCGAGTCAAAACTGTCCAGGAGATAATTCAAGGCGTTGAGCGGCGAAATACGGCCGCACGTAGACACGTCGATATCGGCCCGGAAAGTCATGATGCCCTTCTGGGGATGGCTTTCGGGATAAGTATGGACAGTCAGATGGCTCTTGTCGAGGTGACAGACGACATCGGCATCGTGCACTTCTTCTTCGGAAATGAGGATGGTAACGCTGGCCCCCTGGGGGTCATAATCCTGGCTGGCGACGTTGAGGACGTGGGCGCCGATGATGTCCGCCACGTTGCGCAGGATCTGGGTCAGCCTTTCCGCATTATACTGTTCATCGATGTATTCGATGTATTGACGGCGCGACTCAGGGCTGACGGCATAACAAATATCATACATGTTGAAGCTCAGGGTCTTGGTCAGGTTATTGAACCCGTAAAGCTTGAGTTTATTCGTTTTCATGAATCTTATCATCCATTTCTGCTGGAATTACCGTTCGATTTGATGAAAGGCCACGTCGGTAATGACGCCGTCATCGATGGACACGATGGCATACGTCCCCTCCCGGCCATCCCGGGGCAGGCCGATACTGCCGGGATTGACAACCCACATCTCTCCGTCCATTTTGGCGAAACGGCGGTGCGTATGGCCAAAGACGACGAGGTCCGCCTGATTCTGACGGCCCAGTTCGACCAGCTTCTGCCAACGCCGTTCGCCATACCACTGACAACCGTGGATGGCGACGATGCGAACGCCGCCGACGGTGACGCAGCGGCATTCTGGATCATGGGTATGAGTCATATAATCATTGTTGCCCAATACGGCATAGACGGGAACCCCCGTATAAATAGCCAGGTCTTCGCCATCATCACAGTAGTCGCCGCAGTGAATCCAAGCCGCCACGTCAGGCGCGTCATCGGCCATGCGTGACAGACATTCAAAACGACCATGGCTGTCACTGACCAGGCCGACGCGGACCGTACTCATGACAAGGCCTCGACGAGCTTCTTCAAGGCTTTGCCGCGGTGGCTGATGGCGTTCTTCTCTTCCATGGTCATTTCAGCCATGGTCTTTCCCTTTTCAGGCACGTAGAAGAGCGGGTCATAGCCGAAACCATTGTCGCCGGCATAGAAGTCGCGCAGGACGCCGTCACAGCTCTCTTCAGCCGTCACGATCCGGCCGTCAGGCCAGATGAGGACGAGGGAACAGATGTAGTGGACCGTCCACTGTTCCGGCGGAAAGGCGGCCAAGTCGGCAATGAGCTTCTGATTATTGGCTTCATCGTCGCAGTCCAAGCCGGCATAGCGCGCCGAATAGACGCCGGGCCGGCCGCCGAGGGCGTCAGCGGCAATGCCCGAATCGTCGGCCAGGCAGGGCAGGCCGGTGGCCTTCATGTAATACGTCGCTTTGAGCAGGGCGTTTTCGGCGAAGGTTTTCCCCGTTTCTTCCGGTTCAGTAATATCGGCCATGACATCGTGGACGGAAACTGCTTCATAACCTAACGGTTCCAAGATGCTCTTGAACTCCCGGATTTTTCCGGCATTATGCGTTGCCAGTACGATTTTTTCTGCCACAGGCCTGTCTCCTTAGTCCTTCTTCCGGTTCTTGACGAACTGGGCGTAATTCTTGATAACGACGATAGGTGTCTTCTGAGAAGCATTGCCGAAGGGGTTGTCGATGAGGATTTTGGCGATTTCCTTCGTGTTCAGGCCTTTGCTGTGGCCGAGGACAGCCGAGCGCTTGAGGTCGTTGACGTCAGCGACGACGGCGCCGTAGCAGCCCATGCGCTGTTTGATCTTTTCAGCGACTTTATCCGGTTCGGCCGGGCCGTAGACGATGCATTTATCAAAAGGCGGCATGGTGCCGGTGACATCGTCCGTGAGCGATGCCTGGCGGCATTTGGCATACCATACACCGTTCTTGCCGACGAGCTTGGCCAAGAAGCCGATGAAGAACCAGAACATCATCTTCCATTCGCCTTCGAGGTTCATCGCAGCCTGCATGCCATAGAGGCTGGCCATACTGCCTTCGCCCGGGACGAAGCGGCGCATGAGGCGGGCCTGCCACGACGGCGTCAGTTCTTCCGGACGGGTATAGCGGCGCTGGGTAATGGCGACGACGCTTTCGGCCGAGCAGACCAAATCGTCCGGGCCGACGATATCTTTTGCATATTCTTCAATGACGTCGACAATATCATCTTTATCCGTAAGGATTCTCGTTTTTACAGGTACTAATTCTAATTCTGCCATCTCGTTAAAACCTCCTAGTTCTGTTCCAATGCGTGCTGTACTTCCGAAGCCTTCAGGGTGATGCGGGCTTTATGGATGTACCATTCGCTGCGGGAAACGACCTGGTATACCAAATCGATGGGCATGTCAGGGAAGGTCTTCAGGTCTTCGCGGATATTGCCGTCTTTGCTGACCAGGGCGATAGTGACGCGGATCATGCCCTTGTCGCCAGGGTTGAAGATGACCGATTCCCAATAGTTGTCATCGCGTTCAGCCGCTTTATTGGCCAGCTGGGAATGGACGATGACCTTGTCGTACTGTTCGCGGGGCAGCAGGGTCCGGGGATAGAAGTCCATGATCGTACCGAGCTGACGGCCGGCGTTGTGGAGGGGGACTTCCGTTTCAAAGACAGCCGTATCCTGGGTCATCTGTTTCAGTTCAAACGGTTTGCGGCGACGGGCTTCGATGACGAAGCGGGCATCGCCCTGCCGCCAAGCAAAGAGGCGGAATAAAAGGTACAAGACAGCGACAATGCCGATGACGGCAATGACAACATTGAGTAAGACATAGAAAAACACGACGCAAGACTCCTTTTATATAATATTTTGATAACCATTAAGTGAGGGAAATTTCTTCAGCTGTAAATTCATTGGCCGGGATGAGGTGCTGGGCCAGGCGGGAGCCGCGGCCGCTCTCTGCGGTAAAGCACAGGCGGAGAGTCCCCGGTTCCGGCTGCTTGTTGAGGAGGCCATCCTTTTTCAGGACGTCCAATGTTTCCAGGGCCATTTCATGAGCCGGGTCGACAAAAGCGATGGAATCACCGCAGAGTTCTTCAAACAAGGGCTGGACGAAGGGGAAATGGGTACAGCCGAAGATGCCCGTATCGGCACCGGAATGAAGGACCGGTTCCGTATAGCGCTTCAAAGGCTCGCGGATTTCCGGGCCGTCGAGGACGCCCCGTTCGATGAGATTGGCCAGGGCCGGGCAGGACTGCTCGACGATTTCGATGTCCGGGTCCATGGCGGCGGCGACTTTGCGATGGCTGTGGTTGGCAATCGTGAGCGGCGTGGCAAAGACGGCAATCTTCTTGGTCGCGCTGATTTCCCGCGCTGTCCGCAGGCCCCGGCTCATGCCGATGAGGGGATACGGTACTTCCTGGACGACCGTATCATAGGCGACGGCCGTCACGGTGTTGCAGCCGATGGCGACGAGCTTGACGCCCTGGGCCGTCATGAAGCGCAGGATATCCCGCGTATAGGTCAGGATTTCTTCCGGCGTCCGCGTCCCATAGGGATTGCGCTTGGTATCGCCCACGTAGATGATGTTTTCGTGAGGCAGCAGCATCCGCAGCTTGGCGACGACGGTCAGGCCGCCGACGCCGGAATCAAAGACGCCGATAGGCTGTTGATTACGTTCCATGGACCCCTCCCCCGGCCTGGGCAGCCGCTTTATCTTCGGCATACATGGCCTGTAATTTCTTATAATCGGCTTCATCGAGGCGGGCGACTTTGCCGCTGTCCTTATGGGCAAAGACGTTCTGCGTCGTCCCCGTCGCCAGCAGGCGGTGGTCATCGTGGTTGACGATGCGGTACGAAAAGACCATCTGCGCCCGGCTCAGCTTGACCAGCCGCGTCTCGATGTCGATGGTATCGGCATAGTTGATGGGACTGATGTACTCGCAGGACACGCTCTTGATGGGATAGGAAATACCCCGGTCCAGCAGGGCGAACAAATCGATGCCGGCAGCTGCCAGATATTCACAGCGGCCGCACTCGAACCAGCGGATATGATTGGAATGGTGGGCAATGCCCATCATGTCGGTTTCATAGAACCGCACTTTTTCAACGACAGTAATCATAAGTTCTTAACTCCTAACTATATGCATCTTACATCATGCACACTCATACTATTTTACGATGAGGAACTATGTTTGTCAAAGGAAAAAGAGGCTGTCCCATAAAGACAGCCGCTTTTTGAGTATTAAGTTTGCAGTTTGTAGTTTTTAGTAAATATTTTTAAATTTAAAGCCATCTTCTACAAACTACAAACTCCCTACTACAAACGATAAGTAAATGGACCGTGCATGATGGCAAAGCCCTTCAGACGGCTTTCCCCGCCTTCACACGCGGACGCGGAAGAACGGGAACATATGACGTACTTTTTCACGGTGTTCCGGCTTGACGTAAGTCCCGGCCAGGCGCAGGGCCGCAGCGACGACGGCGGCATCATCGAGCCAGCCGAAGCCGGCAAAGACATCGGGCACGAAATCAAAGGGCAGAATGACATACCCCAAGGCCCCCATGAGGGCCAATTTGATGAATTTCGGCGTGTCTTCATCCTGCATACAGTAAAAAATCGTCAGGAGCTTCGGCAAAAAGTGGATCTTCCTCCCTGTCTTGTGGACAAAGGTGACGAATTTGCCAGGTGTATAAAAACGTGCAAAAAAGCGCAGTACCTTCCACATGGGCCTTCACCTTACTTCTTATCTTCCAAAGGGATTTTGGCATCTTCTACGGCGGCTTTCACCTTGTCTTTGACAGACGCCGTATCGCCGTCTGCAGCCGCTGCCGTTTCCGGTTCGGCAGCTGCCGTCGTTTCAGCCGTGGCTTCGGCTGTTTCCACAGTTTCGGCAGTTTCTGCCGTTCCTTCTGCCTTTTCGGCTTCACCGGCCTTGGTTTCTTCGACCTTTTCTTCTACGATTTCATCGACCAGGTCGTCGTGATGGCGGACGGTGTGATAGAGTTCTTCCCCTTTTTCCTTGACGTCCTGGAAGCGGTCCTTGGCGACGCCGCCCCATTTCTTCATGAAGTCGATGGTTTCATCGCCGAGGGGGACGTTCTTCAAGGGATTTTCCTTGAGTTTGTCGACTTGTTCCCGAGCCTTATCCTTCCATTCGCCCATCATGTCGACGTAGGGACCCATGTCGGTAGGCATGCCGTCCTTGAGCCAGCGCTGGGTGACGCGGCCCAGGCTGTAAGTGATGCCGACGGCGACAGGTACCTGGATGGCGCTGAAAGGAATAATCGTCGTCAGCAGGCTGCCGGCGACGCGGCTGCCGACGGCGCCGAGGAAGGCGATGAGGGCCCGTTCGCTCAGTTTGACATCATAGACCTTGGCAATGCGGCTGACCAGATAGACTTCGTTGGCCATGAGGGCGACGGTCCCGACGAGCGGCGCAATGACGATGGCACCGGCCCGGGCTGCAGCCCAGCGGCACAACATTTCGACTTTCACGTCTTTGTCTTCTGTCGACTCTTCCATGGCCTTGACGACACTGGCTGCGGCATCGTCGGCCGGCTGGGACTGGGCCTTCATGTCGGCCAGTTCCTGTTTCAATGCGGCGATTTCTGCCTGCAGTTCTTCTACAGTCTTGGCTTCTTCTTTGTATACTTCTTCTGCCATAACAAACACCCCATTCTTTAACGTATTAAAATTTATACTCTATATTTTCCCATGTTTCTACCAGCTTGTCAAACCCCCATCGACAGGAAGTGCCACGCCGGTAATGAACGACGCGTCATCGCTCAAGAGAAAGGCGATGGCCTTGGCCACTTCATCGGGCCGGGCCAGTCGGTACAAGGGATACTGCTCTTTCATGGCATCCCGCGTCGTATCGGGATGGTCCCGGAGCTGCTGCTCCAGCATAGGCGTTTCCACGTCACCGGGACAGACGCAGTTGACCCGTATCTGGTGCGGTGCCGCTTCCAGGGCCAGGGACTGGGTGAAGGCCACGACGGCGCCTTTCGTCGCCCCGTAAAGAGCGCAGGCGATGTTGCCCTGGAGACCGGCGTCGCTGCTGACGGTGACGATACTGCCCGGCCGGCGCCGCAAGTGCGGCAGGGCATAGCGGCAGAGCGAGATTGTCCCGAAGACATTGATGGAAAAGAGGCGCTGCATGTCGGCAGGCGTGACATTTTCCAAGAGGCCTTGTTCATAGACGCCGGCCGACGTGACCAAACCGTCGAGGCCGCCGAAGTGAGAAACCGTCTCTTCGACCATCCGGCGGCAGTCGTCGTCGCAGGCCACGTCGCCCTGGATATACCAGGTCCGGTCCGGCGCAGACAACGCCGCCAGGGCGGCCTCCCCTTTTTCCCGATGGCGGCCGCTGATGGCGACGTTCCAGCCCCTTTCCAGTAAGACCGCCGCTGCCGCCAGGCCGATGCCCGACGTGCCGCCGCTGATGAGTACCGTATCCATAGCGTCCCTCCTACATAATACCAAAATAAGATAAGCCCAATTTGCCGATGAGGACGACTGTGACGGCCAGCATGACCAGGCGGACGAAGCCCGTACCCCGGCGGATAGCCAGGCGGGAACCGAAGAAGGCGCCGGCAAAGATGCACAGGGCCATGGCGATGCCGTAGACGTAGAGGATCTGGCCCCACCAGATGAGGAGGACGAAGGACGTCACATTGCTCATGAGGTTGAGGATCTTGGCATTGCCGGCAGCCGTGACGAAGTCGAAGCCCAAGGCCGCAAAGCCGACGATGAGGAAAGTCCCCGTCCCCGGCCCGATGAAGCCGTCATAGAAACCGATGGCCGAGGCCATGACCAGGGCGGCCAGGACGTTCTTCCGGGTATTGCCGCTGTACGTGCTGGCAGCGCCGAGCTGACGCTGGCTGAAGACGAAGACCGCTGCCGCGATGAGGGCGATGATGATGATGGGCTGGAGCCATTCGCTCTTCAAGTGCAGCATGACCAGGCAACCCAGGATGGCGCCGATGAAGGTCCCCGGCAGGATCCGCTTCAAGAGGCTCATGTCGACCTTGCCAGCCCGCCAGAACTGCCAGGCGCTCATGACGGCGCCAAAGGTCGCGGAAAATTTATTAGTCCCAATGGCCAGGTGCGGCGGCAGGCCGGCTGCCAAAAGGACGGGCAGCGAGATGAGGCCGCCACCGCCGGCGATGGAATCGACGAAACCGGCCAGGAAGCCGCCGGCCATGATGAAGAGCAGCAGCGACGCCGACAGGGTCGTATGAAAAAGTTGGAATTCCATGAAAAAATTACTCCTTTTGGAAAAAAACTCCTCTTGCTTCGCAGAGCGAAACCGAGGAGACCCTTTTCTCAGTGTTCATATATCAAGTCCGCCGCCGTTCCCGCTGTCTGGGGCCGCAGAAGGCGGACGATTTCCTTGCCGATGATCCGCGCACCGTCGCGGTGGCAGTCGAGGCTGGCTTCGGACATGGCTGCCAGCTTATCGGGATGTGTCAACAGGTCCGCTACGACGGAAACGAGGTCTTCCTGCTTCTTGACCCAGCGGGCACAGCCTTTGGCCTGCATGTACGTCGCATTGGCTTCTTCCTGGCCCGGGATGGGACTATAAAGGACCATCGGTACCTGGACGGCGGCCGCTTCGGTACAGGTCAGGGCGCCTGGTTTGGTGACCAGCAGCGATGCCTGGCACATGAGCTGGGGAATCCGGTTGGTATAGCCCAGGATGTTGACGTCGTGATGCAGTTCGCTGCGCATCTTGGACAGTTCGTCATAGAGATCGGCATTGTAGCCGGTGACGACAGTGAAGCTGTCGACGGCGTCGAGGCGGTCGAGGAGCGTCAGGGACTGTTTGATGGAACCCATGCCCAGGCCGCCGCCCATGATGAGGACGTTCTTATCCGCCTTATGGGCGGCATCCCAATGCCAGCGTTCCTGTTCAAAGGCCTTGCGCACGGGGATCCCGGAGACGACGATCTTGCCGGCATCGATGCCCTGTTCGACGAGCAGGTCCTTGAGCTGGGACGCGGCGACGCAGTAGACATCGATCTGAGGATAGACCCAGAGCTGATGGATGGCAAAATCGGTGATGACGCCGACCAGGGGGATATCGAGGCGGTGCTGGCGCTTGAGGAGCGCTGCCGCCCCTGCCGGGAAGGGATGGGTAAAGACGAGGACATCGGGCTTCTTTTCGGCCAATACCCTGAGCATCCGCCGCTTGAGGCCCCAGGCAAAGAGCGTCTTGACGACGAGTCCCTTCTTATATCCTTGTGACGAATAGTACATCAAATCGTACAGCATGGGAAAGACATCGAGGATCTTGATGTACGTTTCCTTGACGATGTTGTCGATAGACAGGACGTCGTTGGACAGGAAATCCAGGTGTTCCACTTCACATTCTTCGGGAATGGTCTTGACGTATTCTTCTATCGCCCGTGCTGCCTGTGTATGCCCCGTACCGATGGATGCGGACAGGATCAGGACTTTCTTCTTTGTCATGCATGATACCCTCTTTTATAAACAGCATTAGTCTAGTAGCTCATACTACTATGGTACGACAATTTGCAAGAAAAGAAAAGGGCCGTTTTTCATGCGGCCCTTCGGAATCGTACCTTATTTGTTGTTGACCAAATCTTTGAGCTGTTTGCCAGCTTTGAAAGCCGGGGTCTTGGATGCTTCGATCTGAATCGGTTCGTTGTTGCGCGGGTTGCGGCCTTCACGGGCTTTACGCTGACGGACTTCAAAAGTGCCAAAGCCGATGATCTGTACTTTATCACCCTGGGTGAGGCTGTCGCTGATAGCTTCGAATACAGCTTTTACAGCTTTTTCAGCGTCTTTCTTGGTCAAATCGGATTTCTGTGCGACTGCAGCGATTAATTCTGTTTTGTTCATGATACTAGGTCCTCCTTTAAATCGTTACATCTGCGTAACGCTAACTGTCTGTATTTTCCTTCTGCCGTTCTATCTGTTTGGCCTCCTGCCAGAACGAGTCGAGCTCATCCAGCGAAAAAGCATCCCACGGCCGGCCCGACTGGCGGACCCGGTCCTCTACGTGAGCAAAGCGGCGTCGGAATTTACAGTTAGCCCGATGTAACGCACATTCCGGCTCTATATGATAGTGTCGGCATAAATTTGCAAAGACAAACAGGACATCCCCAGCTTCTTCTTCGGCGTGGACGGAATCTCCTTCGCCAAGGGCCTGACGGAATTCCTCCCATTCTTCATGGAACTTATCCCAGACGCCCTGGACATCGGGCCAGTCGAAACCGGTCTTAGCCGCTTTTTCCTGAAGTTTATCTGCAGCCAGGAGCGACGGCAGTCCGGGAACGACGCCGTCCAGCAGGTGAGCATGCTGCTGGCGTTGTTCGCCTTGCTTTAATCTATCCCAGTTTAACATACTCGTACCTATGTTTTCAAGGCTTTTTTGGCTAAAAACGTAGGGATGGCGCCGAATCATCTTATCTGTGACGTCTTTTACGACATCTTGAGCCGAAAAAAGGCCTTTTTCCTGGGCGATGCGGGCGTGGATGGCGACCTGATAGAGGATGTCCCCCAATTCCTCGCGGATGCCCGCTACGTCGTGGCTGTCGATGGCATCGAGCATTTCATAGACCTCTTCGATGAGGTAGCGGCGCAAGGTCCGATGGGTCTGGGCCCGGTCCCAGGGGCAGCCGTCTTCGCGGCGCAGGCGCGCCGTCACGTCGACGATGGGCGTTACGTCGAAGGGCATGGCCTCAGCACCGTCCCCCTGCCGCTTCCGGGCCTCTTCGATGAGACGGCACACGGCCTGGGCCATCGCCGGTCCACCCGGGACGGTATGGACGACGGCATGGAGGCGGCTTTCGCGCAGCAGCAGCTCAACGATGGGCGCATAAGTCTCGGCAAAAGACTGGCCGTCCTGGCCATACGAATCCAGGGGCTTGTCGTCGCTCCCCAGCGGGATGATCTTGATTTCCATAGCAGTTCCTCATTTCCCGGCAAATATGCCTATGCCTGTCATTATAACACGGAGTCCGTCATTTGTCGCGGCCTGGCAGGAAAAAGGGCGTCCCACAGGGCCTGGCGGACATACGGGCCATAGGTTCCCTTGAGTATCGCCCCCGGCCCCTGACAGGCCGCCGTGACGATATCTGATAGGATTCGGGCCTGGGCAGCTGAAAAAGCGCTATGCCTGCCGGCCAATCCATGCAGATTCCGGAGGGTAAAGGCCGCCCGTTCATAGTCTTCCTTGACGATGAGCCAGCGCACCTGGAACAGGGCCTGTACATCGCGGTGAAAGCGGCGCAGGCCGCCGCAGCGGTCCCACCAATCATAGAACCGCTCCTCCTGTCTGCGGCGCAGGCTCAGGCGCAGCAGGGCCACAGACGGGCGCAGATAGTGCTGGCGGTCATACGTGCCGGGAGGCTGCCGCTGCTGGAGCTGCCGGGCCCGGTCGTAATAGCCCTCGGCCTGGTCATAGGCCCATCGGGGGCGGCTGGTCAGCGGCCATTGACCGACCCGTTCCAGGAGGACGCCCAGAAGATAGGGATATACCGGCTGGTCCGGCTGCTGTCGGCAGGCCGCGAGCAGTTCCCGGACCATACGGCGGCAGCGGCAGATCCGGCCGGCCTGGCCCTTCGCCTGCCCCAGGGGCAGGCCATAGAGCAGAGAGATTTCTTCCAACAGAGATGAGCGCAGGGACAAGTAATGGAAGTCCTGGCGGAAGTGATGAGTCGGATACATGGGCAAACCTTCTTTCTTTTTCCATTTGCCCCCAGTGTAGCAGGGAAAAATGAAAAAAACCTGAAAAGCAGTGCTTTTCAGGTTAAAATTTGCTGAGAAAATCATTTCTGGCTCAGTTTCGTCAGCAGGCGGATGAGTTCGGCCTGTTCGTCCTCACTGAGGCGGTTCATGAGCGTCGAAATGCGCAGATAATGGCCGGGCAGTACTTGGTCCATGAACTGGCGGCCCTGGGCCGTGAGGCTGACCTTTTTGCCCCGCTTGTCTTCCTGATCGATGACGACCGTCGTCAATCCGTCGCGGACCATGCGCTTGACCATGGTCGTAATCGTCGCCCGGGTCACGCCGGTCTTCTCAGCCAGCTGTGACGGTGCAATACCTTCCGGGCTCTGGTGCAGGACGATCATGACCCGCAGTTTCCCCTGGGACAAGTGGTATTGCTTGGCCAGGACGTCGTTGATGGACGAGCGGATGATTTCAGCGGCCTGGGAGATGCGCAGCATGGCCAGGACCGCCGACGGTTCGATTTCCGGAATGATCCGGGCGTGTTTTTCCAATTTTTCCCGCGTCGGGAATGCTTCAAATCTCATACGTCTTCCCCTCTTTTGATTAGCTTGCTAATTAAAATTATAAGATAAAACGAGGAAAAATACAAGCATTTTTCCTCGTTTTACGGAAATATTTTTATAACATATGCGTTCGATTTACATATTCTTGCTACGCAGGTCAGCTAAGATTTCCTGGACGCGGGCGACGGCCTGGTCGATAGGAACGACTTCCTGTTCGCCAGTCCGGCGGATCTTGATTTCGACAGTGCCTTCGGCAGCGCTCTTCTTGCCGACCGTGACCCGGACGGGATAGCCGATGAGGTCGGCGTCGTTGAACTTGACGCCAGCCCGTTCATTACGGTCGTCGAGGAGGACGTCGGCCTTGGCAGCCTGCAGGGCCTGATAGAGGTCACCGGCGATGCGGACCTGATCCTGATCTTTGCTGCTGACCGGGACGATGGCCACTTCAAAAGGCGCGATGGCGACAGGCCACATGATGCCGTGTTCGTCGTGGAACTGTTCGATGGCAGCGGCAATAGTACGGGTGACGCCAATGCCGTAGCAGCCCATGACGTAGGGTTTGGCCTTGCCGTTCTGGTCAAGGAAGGTCGCATGGAGGGCTTCGGAATACTTCGTGCCCAGTTCAAAGACCTGGCCGACTTCGATGCCGCGGACGATTTCGATGGGTGCACCGCAGTGCGGGCATTTGTCGCCGGCGACCATGTTGCGGATGGTCGTGACCGTCACGTCTTTGAAGTCCCGCGACGGATTGACGTTCTGATAGTGATAGCCGGCCTTATTGGCACCGGTTACGCCATTGGGGACGTTCATGGCCGACGGATCGACGAGGACGAAGAACGTTTCATTATCCGGTTTATCGGCACCCATGGGGCTCATGTAGCCCGGCTGGAGGCCGTGGGCCTTCAATTCGTCTTCCGTCGCCGGTTCGATGACATTGCCGCCGACGAAATTCTGGACGGCGACGTCATTGACTTCATGGTCGCCGCGGACCATGCAGAGGACCGTCTTTTCGCCGTCGATAGTGAAAGCGACGGCTTTGATCGTCTTTTCGACGGGAATGTGGAGGAACTGGGCCAGGTCTTCAATGGTCGAGCAGTTCGGCGTTTCGATGAGTTCTACATCTTTGGCGTCTTCTGCCGGCATTTCGATGGCCTGAGGAACGGCTTTTTCAATATCTGCTGCATAATCGCACTTCGAGCACGATACGATTTCGGCTTCGCCGGCCTGGGCCAGGGCCATGAATTCATGGGTGTGATTGCCGCCGATCTGGCCGCTGTCGGCTTCGACGGGCTTGAAATTCAGGCCGCAGCGCGTGAAGATGCGCGTATAGGCATCGTATTCATCCTGATAGCTCTTGTGCAGGCCTTCTTCGTCGACGTCGAAGGAATAAGCATCTTTCATGACGAACTCACGGCTGCGCATGAGGCCGAAACGCGGGCGGATTTCGTCGCGGTATTTATTCTGCATCTGCCACAGCGTGACGGGCATCTGCTTGTACGAGCGCAGTTCATTGCGGACCAGGGTCGTAATCAATTCTTCGTGTGTCGGCCCGAGGCAGAAATGATTGCCATGGCGGTCTTCGAGTTTGAACATTTCCGGGCCATAGGCATTCCAGCGGCCCGATTCATGCCAGATTTCAGCCGGCTGCATAATGGGCATCATGATTTCCTGGGCGCCGATGTTGTTCATTTCTTCGCGGACGATGGCTTCGATCTTGAGTTCGACCCGGCGGCCTAAAGGCAGGAAAGAATACAAGCCGCCGCCGTTCTTGCGGATCATCCCGGCTTTCAACATATACTGATGGCTGGCGATTTCGGCGTCTGCCGGGATTTCCCGCAGCGTCGGACTATACAATTTCGATGCTAACATGAGTTAAGACTCCTTTGCAATGGTTTTTTCAATTTCTTCCAGCAGGCTGGACACGAGCCGGTCTTCCGGCACGGTGCGCAGGACCTGGCCATGAGAAAAGACGATGCCCTTCCCCTTACCGCCGGCAATGCCGAAATCGGCTTCCCTGGCTTCACCGGGACCGTTGACGACACAACCCATGACGGCGACCTTGATGGGCACAGTCAGATGAGAAATGGCCTCTTCCACTTCCTGGGCCAGGTCGATGAGGTGGACCTGGGTCCGGCCGCAAGTCGGACAGGAAATGAGGGTCGGCCCGAAACGGCGCAGGCCAAGGGCACTGAGGATGGTCTGGCCGGCCTTGATTTCTTCGACGGGATCGCCCGTCAGGGATACGCGGATCGTATCGCCGATGCCTTCGTGGAGCAGCGTACCGATACCGATGGCCGACTTGATGCTCCCTTCACGGACCAGGCCGGCTTCAGTTACGCCCAAGTGCAGGGCATAAGGCACCTTATCGGCCAGGGCTTCATAGGCTTCGATCATCAAGGGCACGTCGGAGGACTTGAGGGAAATGACCATGTTGCGGTAATCCATGCGTTCCAGGATGCGGATATGGCGCAGGGCCCCTTCGACCATGCCTTCTGCCGTCGGATGGCCGCCGCTCTGAGCCAGGATATCTTCCGGCAGGGAACCTGTATTGATGCCGATACGGATGGGGATTCCCTTAGGACGTACTTTTTCGACGACTTTGACGACATTGTCGTCAGATCCGATATTGCCCGGATTGATGCGCAGGGCCTGGACGCCGCTGTCGACGGCGGCCAGGGCCAGGCGGTAATCGAAGTGGATATCGGCGACAATGGGGATATCCACGGCCTGAACGACGGCGGCCAGGCCTTTGGCCGCTTCCATATCGGGAACGGCGAAGCGCAAGATTTCAGCGCCATACGATGCCAGGCGGCGGGCATCGACGACGGCTTCGGCCATATGGGCCGGGTTGACCGTCGACATGGTCTGGACCGATACGGGTGCATCGCCGCCGATGGTGACGCTGCCCGCCTGGACGGGAAGAGATTTTCTACGTTTCATGCAAGGCCTGCCTTTCTAAAAGCGGCTGATATCCTGAAACATGGCGAAGAGGAACAGGGAGCCCAAGAGGACGGCCCCTGTGACCTGGATGTAGTACAACGCCCGTTTCGGCATCCGCCGGCGCGTAATACCTTCGAGAATCAATAAAATAATATAGCCCCCATCGAGGAGCGGTACGGGCAGGAGATTCAAGATGCCCAGGTTGAGGCTGAGGAAGGCCGTGAACATGAGCAAATTGGCAAAGCCCGATGCAGCGACCTGACCGGCCAGCTGAGCGACGCCGATAGGACCGGCGACTTCGGCCTTTTCCCGGCCCGTCACCATATCATAGAGGCCGACGATCATGAGCTGGCAGAGCTTGCCTGTCCGTTGGACGGCCATGCCCGCCGATTCAAAGAAGCCATGAGCTTCTTTGGTCGTCATGGGCATGACGCCGAGCATGGCTTTCTTCGAGGCGCTGTCTACGTCAGGCACCATTTCGACGCCCTGGATCTGGCCGTCCCGTTCGATTTCCACGGTAACGACGGCGTGGCTGTATGGCGCGACGGCCTGAGAAATATCAGACCATTTGGAAATTTCCTGGTTGCCGATGCGGACGATGCGGTCGCCGGCTGCAAGGCCCGACTGTTCGGCCGGTGAGCCGGCGATGGTCGAGCCGACGACGGCTTCCGGCGAAACGGTCACCGTACCGACGACGAAGAACAGGCCCCACAAGAGGACGATGGCCAGGACGAAGTTCATGATACCGCCGGCAGCGATGACGATCATGCGCTTCCAGACAGGTTTGCTCAGGAAAGATTTATCGTTCAAGTCTTCCTCTTCCGTCATGCCGGCGATGCGGTTGAATCCGCCAAGAGGAATGGCCCGCAGGGAATATTCTGTATCTCCGCGGCGTACACTGTACACTTTGGGACCAAAGCCGAGTGCGAACTCATCGACCTGCATCCCCGCCCACTTGGCCGTCGCGAAATGGCCCAGTTCGTGGACGAAGACGATGACACTGAAGACGAAGATCGTCGCTAAAATAGTAAGACCCACGGGAAATCCCCTTTCTACAGCAAGGAAGCAGCACAGCGGCGGGCCCAGGCATCGGCCTGGCGGATAGACGCCAGGGTGACGTCATGCGAGACCGTGTGCCGTTCCATGACTGTACGGACAATATCAAAAATACGCGTAAAGGAAATCTCTTTACGCAGAAAAGCATAGACGGCGACTTCATTGGCCCCGTTGAGGACACAGGGCATGGTACCGCCGATGTGGCCGGCTTCATAGGCCAGGCCGATGGATGGGAACTTCTCGTCGTCAGGCGGGAAGAATTCCAGCGTCCCCAGCGTCTTCCAGTCGATGGGCCGGGCGCCGCGGACGGTCATCCGTTCCGGATAGGTAAAGGCGTACTGGATGGGCAGGCGCATATCGGGCATGCCCAGCTGAGCCAGGACAGAACCGTCGATGAACTCGATCATGGAATGGATGATGCTCTGCGGCTGGATGACGACTTCGATCTTGTCGAAGGGCATGTGGAAGAGCCAGTGGGCTTCGATGACTTCCAGGCCCTTATTGAACATCGTCGCCGAATCGATGGTGATCTTGCCACCCATGTTCCACGTCGGATGCTTGAGGCACTGTTCGACCGTAATCGACGAAAATTCCGACGCAGGCCGGCGGAAATGGGGTCCGCCGGAAGCCGTGACCAGCAGTTTGGCCACTTCTTCCGGGCGGCGCCCCTGGAGGCACTGGAAGATGGCCCCGTGCTCGCTGTCGACGGGCAGGATGCGGACGCCGCGGGCTGCGGCTTCCTTCATGACCAGTTCACCGGCAGCGACGAGGGTTTCCTTGTTGGCCAGGGCGATGTCCATCCCCTTCTCGATGGCGTGGAGCGTCGGTTCGATACCGGCGGCGCCGACGAGGGACGTCAGGACGATCTGGGCGTCGCATTCATCGATGAGTTTCAAGAGGCCGTCACTGCCGGAAAAGACAGTACACGCCGGACCGACGGCACGGCGCAGTTCATCAGCCGCCTTTTTGTCGACCATGCAGGCCCATTTCACCTGATGGTCCCGGACCTGGCGGGCCACTTCCTGCCAATGGGAATAAGCGGCGACGCCGGCCAGGCGGAAGGCCTCGGGATGGGCGTCGATGACGTCGACGGCCTGGGTCCCGATAGAGCCGGTACTGCCTAAAATCAAAATATCCTTCATTCCCTGCCCTCCTTTAAATGACCAGCATCAAATAGACGTACATAGCCGGCGCTGCAAAGAGCAGGCTGTCGAAGCGGTCGAGGACGCCGCCGTGGCCAGGGATGATGTTCCCCGAATCCTTGACGCCGCAGACGCGCTTCAAGATGGATTCGACCAGATCGCCTAAAGGAGCCATGATGCCGATGATGACGCCAATGGCCAGGGCGTGGAGGACGGAGAATTTAAAGATGAGCGAAAAGATGATGGCCACGGCCAGGGTACCGACGAAACCGCCGATAGCACCTTCGCGGGTCTTGCCGGGGCTGATGGCCGGGCAGAGCTTGACTTTGCCCATCATCTTGCCGACGGCAAAGGCAAAAGTATCGCTGGCCCAGGTCGAAAAGATGAGGAGAAAGACGAAGAACCGCGCCGGTTCCAACATGACGGCGCCGAAGCTGCTGCCCATGAAGGAAGCCACAGAGCCGCTGCGCAGGGCCAGCATGGCCAGAAAGCCACAGCCGATATAGAGCAGGCCGTACAAGGTATAGGCACTGTCTACGGGCTTAATCTTGTTGTGGAAAAAGACGGTCCGCAGCATGAGCCAGAAAAGGAGGCCCAAGGCCAGGACGAGCATGACCTTGGTGCTGCCGAACCAATAGGCGGCCAGCATGGCGACGAGCCATACGGCACCGCACTTGTCGGCCGTCACGGCGTGGAGCTTGTGGACCAGGTTGCCGTATTCATACCAGGCGACGAGGGATAACAGGGCCATCATGAGGAAAAACAGCCAGTTCCCTTCGTAAATCACAAAAATCGTAAAGGCACCACCGACGATGCCTGTCAGTATTCGTTTTGCCAACATATCATATACCTTCCCTGATTTATTTTAAGCCGCCAAAGCGCCGTTCCCGGCCCTGGAAGGACAAAATAGCTTCGACCAGGGTATCTTTGCTGAAATCGGGCCAGCAGAGCTGGGTGTACCAGAATTCGGCGTAGGCCATCTGCCAGAGGAGGAAATTGCTGACCCGCTTGTCCGCACCGGGGCGGATGAGCAGATCGACGTCATTTTCCGGCTCCGTATAGAGATACTGGGCCAGCGTCGCTTCGCTAATGTCTTCGGGGCGGATCTGGCCGTCCCGGACGGCTTCTGCCACTTTGCGGGCAGCCTGGGTGATTTCCAGGCGGCCGCCGTAATTGACGGCGACGTTGAGGATAAGGCCCGTATTGGCGGCCATTTCGGCTTCGGCCTGAGAAAAGGTATCCTGCAGGTCCGGATGGAGCCGCTTCATATCGCCGATGACGTGGAGCTGCACGTTGTGTTCCTTGAGTTCCAGGAGATTCTTGCTCAGGTAACTCTTCATGAGCTTCATGATGTACGACACTTCTTCATCAGGGCGCTTCCAATTTTCCGTAGAAAAGGCATAGACCGTCAGGACCTTGATGCCCAGGTCGTCGGCAGCGACGACGATGCGCTTGAGCGTATCGGCACCGGCGCGATGGCCGTAACTGCGGGGCAGGCCCTTGCGCTTGGCCCAGCGGCCATTGCCGTCCATGATGATGGCTACGTGGCGGGGAATGTTGTTCGGATCCAGCATGGCTTCGGACACGGAGCCTGCTGTTTCCTTCTTTTTGCCAAAAAAGTTAATCATGCTGTACGTCTCCATTTCGCAGGGCTGCCGCTACGGATCCGCTCATCTCCAGGCTGTCGTTGACCAAGAGGCAGACTGTGCCGTCATCCCGCCGCTGGGCGCGGATGACATAGGTCTGCTCAGGGTCGCAGTGGAAAAAGTGGCTCCGCGACAGCGTCCGCTCTATGACAAAAGGAATATTTTTTTCCTGTAATACAGATTTGGCATACCGTAACGGCATGCCAATAAAAATCCGTATATCCATCATACGGCCATGACTTCTTTTTCTTTTTTCGCTTTGATTTCGTCGATGACCTTGATTTTTTTATCCGTCAGCTTCTGGATGTTTTCCTGACCTTCTTTGCTGTCATCTTCCGTGACTTCCTTCTTCTTTTCCATCTTCTTGATGGTTTCGTTGGCGTCGCGGCGGATATTGCGGATGACGACTTTCGAGTCTTCGGCAATCTTGCTGACTTTCTTGCTCAGTTCCTTACGGCGTTCTTCCGTCAGCTGGGGGATTTCCAGGCGGATGATCTTGCCGTCGTTGTTCGGGTTCAGGCCCAAGTCGGACTTGAGGATGGCCTTTTCGATTTCACCGAGCATCTTCGGTTCCCACGGGGCGATGGTGATCATGCGCGGTTCCGGAGCGGCCACATTGGCGACCTGTTTGACCGGCGTCGGCATACCATAGTAGTCGACGGTGATCCGGTCCAGCAGCGACGTGCTGGCGCGGCCCGTGCGGATCGACGACAATTCCCGTTTCAGGGCTTCGATGGTCTTGTCCATCTTTTCTTCGTGCTGGGCAATGATTTCTTTTACTTCCATGTCAATCACTTCCTTATTTTATTTTTATAAGTATATCATACAGCTTTTAGTCTTCTTTGTCGACTACAGTGCCTAAATCTTCTCCACTGGCGGCTTTGACGATGTTCCCCGGCTGGTCGATGTTGAAGACGACGATGGGGATGTTGTTGTTGCGGCAGAGCGTCGTAGCCGTAGCATCCATGACCTTCAGGTCTTTGTTGATGACGTCGAGATAGGTCAGATGCTTGAACATCTTGGCATCCGGATTGAGTTTGGGATCGCTGTCATAGACGCCGTCGACGCCGTTCTTGGCCATGAGGATGGCATCGGCTTCGATTTCAGCAGCCCGCAGTGCGGCTGTCGTATCCGTCGAGAAGTAAGGGTTGCCCGTACCGGCACCGAAGATGACGACGCGGCCTTTTTCCATATGGCGGATAGCCCGGCGGCGGATATACGGTTCAGCGACCTGCTGCATGTTGATAGCCGTCTGGACGCGGGTAGCGACGCCGTTCTTTTCCATAGCGTCCTGGAGGGCCAGGGAATTCATGACCGTAGCCAGCATGCCCATGTAGTCTGCCGAGACGCGGTCCATGCCTTTAGCCGAGCCGGACAGGCCGCGCCAGATGTTGCCGCCGCCGACGACGATGGCGACCTGGACGCCGAGCTTATTGACTTCGACGACCTGCTTGGCAATGGTTTCGACCGTTTCCGGGTCGATGCCGTAACCCTGTTTGCCAGCCAGTGCTTCGCCGCTCAATTTCAATACGATGCGATGATACTTTTTCGATTCCATAAAAGAAGTGCCTCCTCTGTCGGTATACAAGTCCAATTAGAAAATAAGAGAACACGGGTTGGGTGTTCTCTTATGCAATCTTATTTAGCTTGTGCCATTACTTCGGAAACAAAATCATCGTTCCGTTTTTCCAGGCCTTCACCCAATTCATAACGCGTATAACGGCGGATGTCGATTTTTTCACCGATCTTAGCGATGGCTTCCGTAACGACCTGCTGGACCGTCTTGTCAGAATCTTTGATGAATTCCTGATCGAGGAGGCAGTTTTCTTTGTAGAATTTTTCGATACGGCCGACAATCATCTTTTCGACGATCTTTTCCGGTTTGCCTTCGTTCAGGGCCTGCTGGCGGAGAACTTCTTTTTCGTGTTCCAATACGTCAGCCGGAACTTCTTCGCGTTTGAGGTATGCCGGTTTTGCAGCAGCGATCTGCATTGCAATGTCTTTGCAGAGTGCTTTGAAGTTATCTGTCTGAGCGACGAAGTCCGTTTCGCAGTTGACTTCGACGAGAACGCCGATACGGCCGTTGCCATGGATGTAAGAATAAACCAAACCTTCAGCAGCGATGCGGTCTGCTTTCTTAGCTGCTGCAGCCAAGCCGTGTTCGCGAAGCAAGTCGACGGCTTTTTCCATGTCGCCGTTGCTTTCGGTCAATGCTTTTTTGCAGTCCATCATGCCTGCACCGGTTTTTGTTCTTAATTCTTTTACCATTGCTGCTGTAATAGCCATGAGTATTCCTCCTAAAAGTAATGTGAATTATACAGTTTGAAGAAAGGTAAGAAGCAAAGGCTCCTTACCTTTCTATAATAACCATTCAGTTCTCAAAGAACGAGTAATCTTATTCTGCTGCTTTTTCTTCAGCGGCTTCAGCACCTTCAGCGGCGCCTTCTTCAGTCTGTTCGCCCTGGTTGCCTTCGAGGACAGCGTCAGCGATCTTGCCGGTCAAGAGTTTGACGGCGCGGATAGCGTCATCGTTAGCCGGGATCGGATAGTCGATGACATCGGGGTCGCAGTTGGTGTCAACCGTAGCGATGATGGGGATGTGAAGTTTGCGGGCTTCAGAAACAGCGATTTCTTCTTTTTTCGGGTCGATGATGAAGAGAGCGTCCGGGAGTTTCTTCATGTCTTTGATGCCGCCGAGGTATTTCTGAAGTTTTTCCATTTCATGTTTGAGGAGCGTAACTTCTTTCTTCGGCAAGAGTTCGAACGTGCCATCTTCGGCCTGTTTTTCCAATGTCTTCAAGCGTTTTACGCGCTTTTCGATGGTCTGAAAGTTGGTGAGCATACCGCCGAGCCAGCGTTCGTTGACGAAGTACTGGTTGCAGCGTTCTGCTTCGTTTTTAATGGATTCCTGGGCCTGTTTTTTCGTGCCTACGAAGAGGACTTTGCCGCCTTCAGCAGCCAGGTCGCGGACAAAATTGTAAGCTTCGTCCATTTTCTTAACGGTTTTCTGCAAGTCGATGATGTAGATACCGTTACGTTCGGTGAAGATGAAACGAGCCATCTTCGGGTTCCAACGGCGGGTCTGATGACCGAAATGAACGCCGGCTTCCAATAATTGTTTCATAGATACTACTGCCATAATTGTAATTCCTCCTGTTTTTTCCTCCGCCCGGTCATCGCTCATCTTCACCCTTCCCCACGGGGAACGGGCACAGTGCTGAGCTCGCCAAGCGTGTGTATTTTAGGGTTTGGTATTCAAACCTTTGGTATTATAGCATATATGACAAACAAGGGCAAGCATTTTTTCAAATGCCTGCCCTTGCTTTGAGTTGTAAGTTTGCAGTTCGTAGCGGATAATGAAAAATTTAATTCAGGACATAGACCGGTACGGTGTGGCGGCCGAAGTTCATGCAGGCATCGTAGTCTTCCATGCAGAGGTCGATGCGGTTGCCGAGGATGGCTCCGCCTGTATCTTCGGCCCGGGCTACGCCATAGCCGGGAATGAAGACCGTCGAGCCCAGGGGAATGACGTTGGGGTCGACAGCGACGACGCCATAACGGGCCCGCGTCCCCATGCGGGTGATGCACTGGCCGTCGCCGTCCGTCGGCAGATAGGCCGTCGCTTCCATGGTGATGATCTTCTGGTAGTGGGATACATCACCTGTGCTGGTATTGATTTCAACGGTTTCCTTAGTGCCGACTTTGCGGACCAGAGGCTGCATTTCCGAAATGAGCTCCGTCGACAGCGTTTCCTTGTCGGCGACCTGGCCGTCGACGCTGACGATGTTCAGCTTGACCCGCTTGCGGCCGTTCTGCCCTTCCTGGATGACTTTCTCTTCGCCCTGGCCCAAGGTTTCATCAGGGATGCTTTCGATGGCATAGGGCACGACTTCATCTTCCGTGATGGTCTTGCGCGATACGTGGCCGATGACGATGTGCTGCCCCGCCTGGAGCGGTTTCTGGACGTCGCCATAAGGGCGGTACTTTTCCTTATTATAGCCGTACTGTTCGGCGACTTCCTGGGAATTGTGCTTGGCCGTGTAGACTTCCTGGGTCTGTCCGCGGTACTCCAGGGTGACCGGGATGGCCCGGCGCACCTTGACGTAGCTGCCGTCGTCGAGTTTCTGCGTCGAAACATCGATTTCATCGTAATCACCGATGTCGATATTGTTTTCCCGCATCAATGCCTTTTCATTGACAGCGTGGGTATATACCTGGCGGGTTTCGCCATCGGCGACGAGGGTCACTGATTTCCCCCTGTCGATGAACCCTGTCAGGGACACGATGACCAATAAGGCGATCATCGTCGCGTACATGCGTGTAATCGGTCGTTTATTCTTGAATCCAGTCATGCTGAATCGTTTCCAGTCCATGCCATGCCTCCTAATGCTTTTCTTTTCATTGTAGCAAAGACCGGCAGGCTTGTCAATTTACTTGTCTTCTTCAGCAGGACGCGGGCGCAGGACGACGTTGCGGAACTGGCGGGCTGCCTTCTTCCGTTCCGATGCCAGCCGTTCAGCTTCGCGCTGGCATGTATCCTGGGCGTTGACAGACTTGCCCTTGCGTTCGTCTGCCAGGTAGCGGTACGAGCCGTCGCTGTTCATAGCATAGGCCTTGACGTTGTCGTCGAAGTATACTTTCAGGATGCGCTTGATCCGTTCTTTATGCGGCGGGAATTCGACAGGTGTCATCAATTCGACGCGTTCGTTGAGGTTGCGCGGCATCCAGTCTGCCGAAGAAATGAAGACGTCTTCCTTGCCGCCGTTGTAGAAGTAGAACAGGCGGCTGTGTTCCAGGAAGCGGCCGACGATGCTGTGGACTTCGATGTTTTCGCTGATGCCAGGCAGGCCAGGGCGGATGACGCAGATGCCGCGGACGATGAGGCGGATCTTGACGCCGGCTGCCGACGCTTCATAGAGCTTGGCGATGACGTACTTATCGAGGAGCGAATTCATCTTGGCCACGATGACGGCTTTCTTGCCGGCCTTGGCCTGAGCGATTTCCTGATCGATTTCCTGATAAATCGTTTCCCGCAGGTTGAGCGGCGCAACGGCCAGCTTATTCCACTGAGGAGGATCGGAGTAGCCCGACAAGAGGTTGAAGAAAGCCGATGCGTCGACGCCGATGAGGGTATTGGCCGTCAGGATGCCGACGTCCGTATAGATGCGGGCCGTCTTGCCGTTGTAGTTGCCCGTCGCCAAGTGGACATAGCGGCGGATGCCGTCTTCTTCGCGGCGGACGACGAGGGTGATCTTAGAATGGGTCTTGAGGCCCATGATGCCGTAAATGACATGGCAGCCGGCTTTTTCCAGCTTGCGGGCCATGTGGATATTATTTTCTTCATCGAAACGGGCCTTGACTTCCATGAGGACCGTGACCTGTTTGCCGTTTTCGGCGGCCTGGGCCAGGGCGACGATGATGGGCGACTTGCTGCTGACGCGGTAGAGCGTCTGTTTGATGGCCAGGACATGGGGGTCCGTCGCAGCCAGCTGGATGAAGTGTTCTACCGTTTCAAAGGTTTCATAGGGATGATGGACTATGATGTCCCGTTCGGCAATGGCCGACCAGAAATCAGGCGCGTCGATGGCGGCCAGTTCCGACGACGGCTGCGGCGTCACCGGCGGATAGCGCAGGTCATCGTAGCCGTCGATGCCGACGAAGGAGAAGAAGACCTTGCAGTCCAGGGGACCCGGAATCGAATAGATGTCCCGTTCTTCGAGCTGCAGTTCATCGCGCAGGAAGTCGCGGATCATGCGCGACGACGAAGCAGCCAGTTCCAGGCGGACAGCCGCCCCTTTGCGGCGTTTCTTCAGGCTCTTTTCGACTTCCATCAGGAGGTCTTCGGCATCGTCGTCGATATCCAGGTCGGCGTCTCGGGTGACGCGGAACGGTTCGACTTCCAGGATGTCGCAGCCCAGGAAGAAGCGTTCCGCATAAGCGGCGATGACGTCTTCCAGGAAGAGGAACTGATGACCTTCATGCTGCTTGCCAGCCGGCGAAACACTGTCCGGGACCTTGATGATGCGGTCGATGACTGACATCGGGACCGGCAGGATAGCCGTCTTGACCGAGCGGTCCCCCTGTTTGCGGCGCAAGAGGACGGCCAGGTTCAGGTTCAGGCTGGACAGGAATGGGAAGGGATGGCTGGAATCGACGGCCATGGGCGTGACGACCGGGTAGATTTCCCGTTCAAAGAAGCTTTCCAGCCACAGCCGCTGGTCATCGTCAAGGGCATCGACGCCGATGAAGTGCAGGCCGTGAGCTTGCAGCTTCTGCTGGATATCTCCATAGTAGCGGTACTGGTCGCCGACCAGCTTATGGACCATGGACTGGATGGCTTCAAACTGTTCCTGCGGCGTCATGCCGGCGATGTCGATGTGCTTGACCCCGCTTTCGACGAGGTGCTTGACACCGGCGACGCGGATCATGAAGAATTCATCCAGGTTCGACGCTGCGATGGCGATGAAATTCAGCTGTTCCAGCAGCGGGTTGGACGGGACGATGGCTTCGCGCAGGACCCGTTCATTGAATTTGACCCATGTACATTCACGATTTAAAAAATATTGAGCATCCGTAAAATCTGCCATGATTATCTTATCCTTTCACTAATTTCGTCGAAATGCCAAAGACTTCGGCAAAGTCGACGGCCATTTTCAGGTATGTCCAGCGTTCCAGAGAAATATCGGCATCGGCCGTATAATGGACGACGATCTCGTCTTCCCTGAGTTCCGCCCGGATGGCGCTGATTTTCCCTAAATGGCTCTTGTCCAGGGAATCGGCCAGGCGGAAAATCGCCGTCAGCTTAGCCGTAATGACCTTCTGCCGTGGCGTCAGGGAATGGTAGACTGGCGACGCTTCCTGCAAGGTACCGTCAAAGGCATAGTAGAGGACGGCGGCCAGGATTTCCTTTTCATCGTCGGCCAGGCCGAAGAGGTCCGTTTCCCTGATGAGGTTATACGTGCAGAGGTTGTGTTTGCGGATATTGATGAATTTCCCCGTTTCGTGGAAAATCGCGGCCAGGTGGAGCAGATAATTATAGCTGTAATCGAGGCCGATGAACTGGTACAGCGCCTGGAAGAGGACGTTGCAGTATTCTTCGATGCGGGCGGAATGGATGGAATCGGACAAGTACTTCTTGGCCAGGCGGCGCATCATGTCCAGGAGCAGGCCCTGGACATGGGCCATATAATCGTTATGGGTCTTTTCGGCCACATAATACATGGTATAGCCTTCAGTAAAGGTCGTCGGCATGACGACCAGCATGTCGATATCGACGATGCGCAGCAGTTCATAATACAAGAGAATCGTCGGCATGATGACATTGGCCAGGTTCTGGGACAGGCCGAAGCGCTTCATGAGCTTGAACGGCGTGACGCCGTGGAAGGAATAGACGAACTGGCGCAGTTCATCCGGCGTGATCAGGAAGAGGCCGTTTTCACTGGTCTTGCCCATGAGGCGTGCCACCAAGTTGGCTCCGCGGCCAGACAGGACGATATACTTGATATCATACTGCTGGACGCCTTTCCAGAGCGGATAAAGGGTGCCGTAGATATATTCGCGCACAGCCGTCGGGAACGTCAGCTCGTCACGCTGTTTTTCCGTAAAATTTTCCAGGATGCGCAGGGAGCCGATGTGGATATTCTGCTGGAATAAGAGGCGGTCCGATTTCCAGCAGGTCAGGCCGACGCCGCCAGACGTGATGTCCAGGAGCATGACGGCTTTATCGGCAAAATTGAATTTGCCTTTCAATACATTATAATAAAGACCAAAGAACTTATAATAGATTTCCTTGGTCATGTGGATGACTTCGACGTCGAAGCCCGTACGGATATGGATCTGGTCAAGGACACTGATCAAGTTGTCGGCTTCGCTGATGACTGTCGTCGACAGGACGCGGACATCTTTGACATCATAGTCGCAAAGGAGCTGGCGGAATCCCAGCAGGACCTGACAGATTTCGTTCAGGGACTGAAAACTGACGTGATGGCGCTGGAATACCGTTTCCCCATATTTTACTTCTCGGGATACATTTTCGATGATTTCCATATCATCCAAAGACGAGTAAGCAATGACCTTCAAGGTCATATTGACCGTCCCGATATGGATGATACCGAAAACATTCCGGGTTTGTTTTTCCATTACTCTCCCCACTTTTCTTGACGGTATAGTTGCTGTCTAGCTGATACTCTTCTTATTATACATGAAAGTCACCGTATGTATGTATATTTTTTGTAAAAATTTTCGGCATGCCTCTCTATTCTGTAGTATAATGGAAAAGGTAAACGATAAACTTGATAAACATCCGCAGAAACGAGGTATACCATGGAAAAATTAGCCATCATCGACATGGGCTCTAACTCCATCCGTTTTGTCGTCATGCAGATTGCCGACAACCAGTCTTATTCCCTGCTCTATCAGGAAAAAGAAGCCATCCGCCTGGGCCACGGCCTGAGCCAGACCGGCGTCATCAGTGAAGAAGGGATGCAGCGGGCCCTGACCTGCCTGCATGTCTATAAGCACATCATGGAAGTCATGGACATCCATGAATGCCGGGCCGTCGCGACGGCAGCCGTCCGCAATGCCAGCAACGGCGAAGCTTTCCTGAAGCGCATCAATGCCGAAACGGGCATCACCATGAACGTCATCACCGGTGAACGGGAAGCGTACTTAGGCTATCTCGGCGTCATCAACACCATCGCCATGAAGGACTTCCTCATCTTCGACCTGGGCGGTGCCAGCGTCGAAATGACCTTAGTCCGCGACGGAGAAGCCGTCCATTCCCTGTCGGTCCCCATCGGCGCCGTCACACTGACGGAAAAATTCGGCACCCAGGGCAATCCTGATTCCGAAGCCATTGCCAGCCTGATGAAATTCGTCCGCAAAAAGATGGCCGCCGTCCCCTGGATAGAGGACATCCAGCTGCCCATCGTCGGCATCGGCGGTACAGCCCGTAACTTCGCCAAAATGGACCAGCGGGCGACGAATTATGAACTGTCGAAGCTCCATAATTACATCATGCCCCTGGAACATTTTGAAAATCTCTATCATGAAATCACGACGCGGACCAGTGCCAACCGCAAGAAAATCGACGGCCTGTCCAGTGAACGCTCTGACCTCATCGTCGCCGGTGCAGCCGTCATCAAGACCATCTTCGACATGACGGGCAGCCCGGAAATGGTCGTCAGCGGCTGTGGCCTCCGCGAAGGTTTATTCTTTGAATACTACGCTTCGTACTGCCAGCTGCCGTCACCGCGTTTCGACGACATCCTCGATTTCAGCGTCAAGAACTTCATCGGTACGCTGAGCGGCATCATCATCAACCAGGCTCACTACGACCAGGTCACGCGCATTGCCACCCAGCTCTTCGACCAGCTCCAGCCGCTCCACGGCTACGGCCCGCGGGAACGCCTCCTGCTGCAGACAGCCGCCCGCATGCACGATGTCGGCAAGATCATCAACTTCTACAACCACGCCCGCCATTCGGCCTTCATGATCGCTCATGCCCCGCTCTACGGCCTGACCCAGGTCGAACAAATCATTACGGGCTTCATCGCCGGCTTCCATCACGGCATCAGCCGCAAGATCATCCGGGCCTACCGTTACGCCAACATGGCCTCTGCCGAAGACTGGATCATGATCCGCAAACTCTCGACCATCCTGGCCCTGGCCGAAGCCTCGGACCTGACGTATGAACAAATCGTCACCGACGTCGAAGTCACACTGGCCGAAAACGTCGCCGTCATGATCATCACGACGGCGCCGGGCTCGACGTACAACGCCGCTGACTACGAAATGAAACAACTGAGCAAACAATTCAAAAAAGAATTCGGCGCTTCCCTGCTCCTCGTCTGGAAGTAAGGGTCCGGATAAAAAAAGGGGCTGTCGCACATGCGACAGCCCCTTTTTACTCTTATCGCCGCATCATGTCTTCAGCCGTGACGTCGGGATGGTGGTACTGGTCCTCAGAAAGGATCTGTTTACCATGGACGGTGACGGCTTGCTGGGGACACCAGTGGACACAGGCCAGGCAATGGCTGCAATGAGAGCCGATGACGGCCCCTTTCGCCGTACAGATGATATTGCTCACCGGACAGATGCGGGCACAGAGGCCGCAGGCAACGCAGCGTCCCCCATCGACAGCTGGCGTCAGCCAGCGTTCCCCAGCATGGCGGATCAGGCCCAGGTTCATGAGCCAGGCCGACAGCGACGAATGGATGGCCGTCGTATCCCGGACCTGCCCGCGTATCTTATCGGCTGCGGCATCGACCAGTTCATCGGCGTGGTCCAGGCGGTTCATATCGTAGCGGATATGGCGCCGCGACGCGATAGTACTGTTGGCGATCATCGGCAGGACAGCCCCGTAGGACAAAGAACAATGTTGACGCCGGAGGATCCGGTCCATCGTCCTGAGCGACCGGCCAGGCGCACTGCCGCAAGTAGCAATGCCATAAAAATAGGTCGATTTCTGGAAACGGACCTGTCTGATGAAATCCTGTATGGGTTCGGGAAGATCCCCGAAATAGACGGGAAAGACAAAGCCGATGATGCGATCCTGGATACGCTGGCACCGTTCATGGATAGCCGAAATCGGCACGGCCGTATCACCAGTCAGTTCAGCCAGCTTCTTGGCCACATATAATGAATTTCCCGTTCCTGAAAAGTAAAGAATCATAAGGCTCACCTCAGAGACCGCACTGCCAGTTTCCCGCTTGCAGGCGGACGGTATTTTACATCCATTATATCATGAAACCCTGTCATTTGTCTTGATACATTTGTCTTTACACGTAACCGCGCTCGCAAAGGCTGACGAAGGTCCCGTCGCCGATGATGATGTGGTCGAGGACGGGTATTTCCATGATCTGGCCGGCGTCGGCAATGCGCTGGGTCACGACGATATCCTCGTGGCTCGGTTCGGGGTTGCCTGACGGATGGTTATGGACCAGGACGACAGCTGCGGCATTGTAGCGCAGGGCATAGCGGAAGACTTCCCGCGACTTGGCCAGGCTGGCATTGATCGTGCCGATGGTCAGCGTGCGATAGGCGATGAGCTGGTTCTTCGTCGATAAATAGACGGCGCCGAACTGCTCTTGCGGCAAAAAGCGCAGATCTTCCATGACATAGCCGGCAATGGCCTGGGGCGTACTGAAGTCAGGCGCCGCTTCCTTTACGTGCTGCCGGGAAATACGCCGTCCCAGCTCGACGGCGGCACAGACCGTGACGGCCTTATCCGTCCCGATGCCGGGAATCTGACAGAGGTCGCCGATGCTGGTATCACTGAGATAACAAATATTTTCCCCTGGCAGGGAATGAAGGACCTGCCGCGACACATCGAGGACGGATTGTCCCTTCGTACCCGTCCGCAATAGAATCGCCAGCAAATCCTGGTCGGTCACAGCCGAAGGACCGTGACGGAGGAATTTTTCCCGCGGTTTCTCACAAACAGCGAGGCTGCGGAAAGGGTCGCTCATACATGGACCTTGGCTTTGTGGAACAACTTGCATACCTGGGACAAGGGCAGGCCGACGACGTTGGTATAGGAACCATTGATCTTATCGACGAAAGCCGCAGCCCGGCCCTGTATGCCATAGGCACCGGCTTTGTCCAGCGGTTCCCCAAAAGCGACATAGGCTTTGATTTCCTTTTCACTCAGTCGTCGGAACCAGACTTTCGTTTCGACGACCTTCGTGTATTCCTTATGGCCATTGATCAAAGCGATGCCCGTATAGACGGAGTGTTTCTTTCCGGACAATTCCCGTAGCATCTCGACGGCAGCGGCTTCATTGCGGGGCTTGCCCAGCATTTCCCCATCGATGGCGACAATCGTATCGGCGCCGAGGACCCACTGTCCCGGGAATTTTTCAGCTACATCGCGTGCCTTGCCCAACGCCTGGGCCTGGACGTATTTTTCCGGATTCTTTTTCTTCGGTGATTCTTCACTGTACGTACTCGGATTGACCATATAGGCGACGCCGATCTGCGTCAGCAGTTCGCGACGACGAGGCGAACCAGAAGCTAAGATGAGCATGTAATAATCCCTCCTAAATTATTGAAGATGACGAAAGAGAATGGCTGCCAGGATGACGCCGATGATGCTGAGCATATTCGGTGCCAGATGGATGCCAAACTGCAATTCCATGAGATAGAGATTGAGGTGAATATTCTGGATATTCAAGATTTCATAATGCTGCGTCAGGGCCGGCAGGATACCCTTCAAGGCCGGAACAGCATACAGGGCCTCTCCGACGATGCCACCGAGGATACCGCCGACGATGAGGAAAATAAAGAAGAACAACAGACTGTGTGAGCCAGGGGTTTTCATGGCCTACCTCCATTATACACGCAAGATACGAAAGGGCCGCCCTTTCTCATGAAATTCTAATCCATTCTGAGAAAGGCAGCCCCTTTTTTAATAATCGCTTATTGTTTTTTCTTTTTCTGCATCTTAGCCCAGGTGTCGCGGAGGCCGACGATGCGGTTGACGACCAGGTGGTCTGCCGTCGTATCGGGATCAATGACGAAATACCCCTGGCGCAGGAACTGGAACTTATCACCGACATGATACGTTGCCAATGCCTTTTCGGCCTTGCTGTGGTATACGTCGAGGCTGTGGGGATTGATCTGGTCGAGGAAATCCTTGCTTTCCCCTTCTTCCTCGCTGCCGTCGTCCTTCAAGAGATAGTCATAGACGCGGGTTTCGACGTCGACAGCATCTTCGGCATTGACCCAGTGCAACGTCCCTTTGACCTTGCGGTTGGCGTTGGCACCGCTGCCGCTCTTGCTTTCCGGGTCATACGTGCAGTGCAGTTCGACGATGTTGCCATCTTCGTCTTTGATGACTTCTTCGCATTTGATGATGTATGCATACTTGAGGCGGACTTCCTTGCCCGGAGCCAGGCGGAAGAACTTCTTGACCGGTTCTTCCATGAAGTCGTTGCGTTCGATATAAAGGTTCTTGCTGAACGTCATTTCGCGCGTGCCCATGGCTTCATTTTCCTGATTGTTGTCGGCCGTCATCGTTTCCGTCTTGCCGTCTGGATAATTGGTGAGGACGACCTTGATCGGGTCGATGACCGTCATCAAGCGCGGTGCTTTCATCTTCAGGTCTTCGCGGATGCAGTATTCCAGGAGGGAAATATCGACCATGCTGTCTGCCTTGGCGACGCCGATGCGTTCGCAGAAGTCGCGGATTGATTCCGGCGTATAGCCGCGGCGGCGGATGCCGGAAACCGTCGGCATACGGGGATCATCCCAGCCGCTGACGATGCCCTTTTCGACGAGGAGGCGCAGTTTACGCTTGCTCGTGATCATGTTAGTGACATTCAGGCGGGCGAATTCGATCTGCCGCGGTTTCTGGCCTTCCGGATCGTCCCAGTCTTCGAGGACCCAGTTGTACAGCGGACGGTGAGCTTCAAATTCCAAGGTGCAGATAGAATGAGTAATGCGTTCGATGGCGTCCGATACGGGATGGGCGAAGTCGTACATCGGATAGATGCACCATTTGTCGCCTGTCCGATGGTGCGAAGCATGGACGATACGGTAAAGGACCGGATCGCGCATGTTGAGGTTCGGGCTGGCCATATCGATCTTGGCGCGCAGTACCTTTTCGCTATCGGCGAACTTGCCGGCTTTCATATCTTCAAAGAGCTGGAGGTTTTCTTCGACGCTGCGGTTACGGTACGGGCTTTCCTTCCCCGGCGTATTGAACGTGCCGCGGTATTCGCGGATTTCATCACTCGACAAATCGTCGACATAAGCCTTGCCCAGGCGGATCAATTTCTTGGCGTATTCATAGAGTCTATCGAAATAGTCCGACGCATAGAACATGCGGTCGTCCCAGTCAAAACCGAGCCATTTGACATCGCGTTTAATCGATTCTACATATTCCGTATTTTCTTTCGACGGATTCGTGTCATCAAAGCGGAGATTCGTTATTCCGCCATATTTCTTGGCAATGCCGAAATTCAGGCAGATCGACTTGGCGTGGCCGATGTGGAGATAGCCATTCGGTTCCGGCGGGAAACGGGTATGGACCCGCTTGCCATATGTATTCTTTTCGTTGTCTTCATCGATAATAGTTTCAATAAAATTTTTGGTCGTTTCGTTATCCATCGATGTATCTCCCTTTCATATATGTATAAATGCCTTCAATATCACATTATACCGTGATTAGCGCCTATTTTGCAACTGTTTCCAGTAGATTTAGGAAAATGAGGACACAGAGCACAGTTCACAGGCCGCCCGGACTCCGATGCCGCAACGCGGCGGCAGACACTCAAACTGACGACATCGCCATTTTCGTATCCATCGTAAAATTCTGTTATTATACCCGAACGGGCTGTGGTCGAATATCTCTGGCGGGCTTCCCACAGGAAGCCCCTACAATTCGGCCAATGTCCGTGTATTTTTTATGGCAGACTGCCAGCGTTATTCCCCATCGCCTACATG